>JAADFR010000024.1 GCA_013152755.1 Alphaproteobacteria bacterium | reverse complement strand
ACTTCTAATAAGAAGCTGAATGATAAAGAAGATATGTCTATGAATGCCCCTTCTTTATTAACCTGCTCATTATGAATAAGAGGGTTAAAAATGCCGATGGGTATGAAGAGGAAAATACATCGCAGAGCTTTTTTAGCCGGTTCTGCAATGATTGGAACCGGGCTTGCGGTATCAAATGCCAGGTCCACGGTTACGCTTCACAGATACTTAGGCGATATTATTAATATGTCGGCTCTTGAACTCTCTGCTGCAATTAAGGGCCGTGCCGTTTCCTGTGTCGAAGTAATGACGAGTTACCTCGCCCATATTGATCGCTATAACCCCGCAGTGAATGCTATCATTCTCCGTCGGAATCATGATGAATTGCTTGCTGAGGCCAAAGCGCGGGATCAGGACCTTCAAAAGGGGGTTTATCATGGTTGGATGCACGGCTTTCCCCATGCCGTGAAAGACCTGGCCGATATCAAAGATATTCACACAACGTTAGGCTCACGGATATTCAAGGGTCATATTGCGGAAACGGATAGCATCTTTGTTGAGAAAATACGCGCCTCCGGTGCCATTTTTATCGGCAAGACCAATGTGCCGGAATTCGGCCTTGGGTCGCAATCATATAACACTGTGTTCGGAGCCACGGGCAGTGCTTATGATCCCACCAAGACATCCGGCGGTAGCAGTGGTGGTGCCGCAACCAGTCTGGCGCTCAAAATGGTGCCGGTGGCGGATGGGAGCGATATGATGGGGTCTTTAAGAAACCCTGCGGCTTTTAATAATGTCATCGGATTCCGGCCTTCCCTTGGCCGCGTGGCAGGCGACGTTAATTTTTACCAACAATTGGCCTGCCTCGGTCCTATGGGCAGAAATGTAGCGGATACGGCTAAATTACTGTCAACAATGGCGGGGTATGATCCTAGGTCACCGCTGTCTTTGCATGATGATCCACGGCAATTTGCCCTGCCGCTTGACAAAGATATGGCGGGCGTCCGCATTGGCTGGCTCGGGAATATGGATGGCTATTATCCCATGGAAAAGGGTATATTGGAACTATGTCTGAAGTCTTTGGGCCATTTCACTGATATGGATTGCATCGTCGAAGAAGCCAACATTGATTACGCCATGAATGACCTTTGGCAATCATGGAAAAATCTTCGCCACTGGTGGATGGATGGTCGGCTGGGGCAATTTTATGATAACCATAAAACGCGGGGCCTTTTAAAACCTGAAGCCATTTGGGAAATTGAGAATGGCCGAAAATTATCAGGCAGCGATGTCTATAAGGCCACAACGGCAAGGGCCGATTTCTATACCGCAATCACCCATGCCTTTGAACGCCATGATTTCCTCATAATCCCGACAGCGCAGGTCTTTCCATTTGATAAAAATATTCATTGGCCGAAAACGGTGGCGGGACGTGATATGGATACATACCATCGCTGGATGGAGGTCGTTGTGCCCGGCACCATGTCCGGCTGTCCAGTGATAAATGTACCGGTTGGTTTTAATGACAAGGGGTTGCCTATGGGGATGCAGATCATTGGCCCTATGGGTAAAGATTTTGAGCTTCTCCAGATAGCCTATGCCTATGAACAGTCGTCAAGATGGAATTATGATTATCAACCTCCGGCTTTGAAAGCCTAAATCATCCAAGGGAGAAAATGGAATGATTATTTATGGTGTCGCTATTTTGGCTTTTTGTACGCTTGTAGGAAAATATACAGGTGATCTGATCGGCATAATGATCGGGGTTCAGTCTAATGTTGGTGGCGTTGGTATCGCTATGCTACTTCTCATAGTTCTGGCTAATTTTCCTAAAAAAATATTTCACATTGATGAAATAAGCCAAAAAGGGGTGAGGTTCTGGAGTGCAATGTATATTCCGATTATTGTCGCCATGGCCGCAAAACAAAATGCCGTTGCCGCGATGTCCTCAGGCGCACTGGCAATCACGGCTGGGGCCCTGGCTGTCATTTTCAGTTTTGCCCTGATTCCTCTTTTAATACGCCTGTCCAATGGCCGAGGATAAAATATAATGACTGATGCTTTAGACATAATCGCGCAAAAAAACAGTCTGCTTGTTGCTTTTGTTTTCGTTGGTGTTGTGATGTGGCTTTCATACAAAGTATCTAAACATCTTACCATCGGGCATTTGCACGGGTCGGCAATCGCAATTATAGCAGGGCTTGTCTTGGCATATTTCAGCGGAAAATACACAGGTGGCAGCAAAGGGGTGGCAGATTTCGACCTGCTCGCAGGTGTCGCCATCATGGGCGGCGGCATGTTCCGGGATTTTGCAATCGTTGCGACGGCTTTCGGGGTTAATCTTGATGACCTGAGAAAGGCCGGCGTTGTCGGAGTGGCCTCTATTTTTATTGGGGTAATACTTTCGTTTTTTGTTGGTGCCGGCGTTGCTGTAGCATTTGGATATACGGACCCTGTTGTCATCACCACTATTGGGGCAGGAGCGGCAACTTATATTATCGGTCCTGTTACCGGAGCATCTTTGGGGGCTGAATCAGAAATAATTGCACTAAGTATCGCAGCGGGCCTTGTAAAATCAATTCTGGTCATGGTTTCAACGCCTTTTGTCGCCAAAAAAATTGGTCTTGATAATCCAACTGCAGCTATGATTTACGGCGGATTAATGGGTACGACAAGCGGCGTATCGGGCGGCCTTGCGGCAACTGACCCCAAACTCGTACCTTATGGGGCGATGACCGCAACATTTTATACGGGGGTAGGTTGTCTGTTGGCACCATCAGTTCTATTCCTGATCATTAAACAATTAACCACTTAAATGCTTAATGTGACGAATAAGTGAGACAAAACATGAAAACCCGAGATTACAGCTTATTTAACCACTTCAAAACCCAGTTTGAATTGTTTAACGATAAGATCATGCTAACGACTGAGAAGGAACAGTCATATAGCTTTTATGATATTGATCAGGAAACCGCAAGGCTGGCTAATTACCTCGTCGGGATTGGCGCAAAACCAGGGGACAGGGTTTCAGCTCAGGTCGAAAAAAGCCCCCAGGCCCTGTGTTTGTATCTTGCCTGTTTGCGGGCGGGATTAGTCTATCACCCGCTTAATCCCGCCTACAGTGCCCATGAACTGGACTATTTCATCAACAATGCCGAACCGGCCATTATTGTTTGTGTCACAACAAAATTTCAGGCCATGCTGCATTTGGCAAAATCATCCCAGACCGCCCATATATTAACACTTGATGCAGACGGCACAGGAACCTTAATTGATAACGCCCGTGATTGCTCTACAACATTTGAAGGCATCCCAAGGTCAAAGAATGATCTTGCGGCATTATTATACTCTTCCGGCACAACGGGGGTGCCCAAGGGAATCAAACTCACCCATGGTAACCTGTTAAGCAATGCAAAATCTCTTGCTCAGATATGGCAAATTACCGAAGAAGACCACCTCTTGCATTGCCTGCCAACTTTTCATGTTCACGGTTTATTCATTGCCCTTAACTGTGTGTTATTATCCGGGGCCTCAATGCGGTGGTTACCCGCCTTTAAAACGCATCATGTCCTGAAGTATTTGCCTGAATCCACGGTGATGATGGGCGTGCCGACATATTATACCCGCTTGCTGGATGACCCGCTTTTTACCACAGATATAGCGCGAAATATAAGATTGTTTATCTCCGGCTCGGCGCCGCTAAAAGAAGAAACTTTTACAGAATTCAAGAACCGAACCGGCCATTGTATCCTTGAGCGATATGGCATGACAGAAACCAGTATCAACACCTCAAACCCGCTTGAAGGTGTGCGCAAGCCAGGAACTGTTGGCCTGCCCCTTCCCGAAGTGGATATTCGGATTGTAGACGATACCGGCAACCCCCTTGCCACTGGCGAAATAGGAAATTTACAGGTACGCGGACCAAATGTCTTTAGCGGATATTGGCGTATGCCGGAAAAAACCAATGAGGCTTTCACGAAAAACCGCTTTTTCGATACCGGTGACAAGGGCCAAATTGATGCTGATGGCTATGTCTCAATCGTGGGCAGGACCAAAGACCTAATCATCAGTGGCGGGCTGAATATCTACCCAAAAGAAATTGAAATCCTGATTGATAATCTCCCGGGCATATATGAATCTGCTGTCATTGGTGTACCCCATTCAGACTTTGGCGAAGCCGTGGTTGCCGTCATCGTTAAAACAAAGGAAGCGGACCTCAATGAAGACCAGATTATTACTTCCCTGAAAAGCATGATTGCCAATTTCAAAGTCCCGAAACGAATTATTATGTTAGAGGAGTTGCCAAGGAATGCTATGGGCAAGGTTCAGAAAAACTTGTTGCGCCAGCAATATAAAGATCTGTTAAGTTAAGAAAAATTTATGTGGCATTGGTCAATAATGGAAAATCACTCGCTCTTTAAAAGATAAACTGGCATCCCGTCCCCGCACCAATCAGCTGCGCACAACCAACATACTGTCGAAAACTGAACCAAGCTTGATTCTGAATAGCCCCTTTTAGTACACCACCGTGGACTTAATAAAATTATAAACCCTATGCTGATAATTCATCATTTTCGCATATTTTCAATGGTTGGTTCAACTCTGATAAAAACATACTTCATATAATTCAACCAGTTAACATATTTGGCCTCTGTTGGCATCATATTTGCTTTTATACATATGATAAGTAGTTATTAACAACAAAATGGATGAGGATTATGAAAGCTGCCGTTTATTACGGGCCGGAAGATATTCGGGCCACCCAAATTGATGACCCTAAACTGGATGTCGCCCACGGTATGATGGTGGAGGTCACGGCGACCTCTATCTGTGGTTCTGATTTGCATCTTTATCGCGGGGCTTTTGACCCGATCCTGGAAAGAGGCCGATCACAGGTTGGCCATGAATTAATCGGCAAAGTCATTGAAACCGGCACGGACGTGGCGAATTTTACCCCCGGCGACCGGGTGACAATGGCCTATTCCTGTTCCTGCGGCGATTGCTATATGTGCAATGTAGGGCAAACAGCCCATTGTGAAACCACACAAAAAGCGGTTTACGGCTTTGGTATTCCGTTCGGCGATTTGAATGGCAGCCATGCAGAGGCCATGATTCTGCCCCATGCGGATGCCCATGTGATCAAGGTGCCGGACAGCATTTGTGATGCCGCCGCCCTGACCCTGTCCTGTAACCTGCCCTCCGCCATCATCGCCAATAAACTGGCCGAGATTAAACCGGGCGAAAAGGTGGCTCTGATCGGATGCGGCCCTACGGGCTTGATGTGTCTGGACATTATATTACAGAAATCACCGGCATCTGTCGTTGCCTTTGACCCGGTGGCACACCGGCGGGCTGTGGCGGCCAAAAAAGGTGCTATCGTACTTGATCCGGGGGCCGCAGACGTAAAGGAGCAGGCCCTGTCCCACTGTGAGGGGCGCGGCTTTGACAAAATTATAGAGGTGGTTGGCACACCGGAGTCCCTGCAACTCAGCCTAGACCTGGTCCGGCCCGGCGGCACCATCGCCGCAATCGGGGTTTTCTGTGATCAGGAATTCAATCTGGTTCTGGCCGATGTATTCCTGCGGGACATCAGCCTGCATATGAATGGTTTTGCCAATGTACAGCCCTTCATGGCCGAAGGGTTATCCCTTATGGAACAGGGCATCATTTCACCGGAAGAATATTTCTCTCATGACTTTTCACTGGATGCTATTGACACGGCCTTTAAAACATTCTTTGATAAATCTGACAATGCGCTGAAAATGCTCATTCGCCCCTGATATAGAGAGACCATATGACCCAAAATAATCCAGAGGTTGGCCAGAGTATATCGACGGCTGGCGGCCGCGTAAATTACCATGACCAGGGAACGGGCGCGCCCGTTCTGCTCATCCATGGTTCCGGCCCCGGGGTGAGCGCCTGGGCAAACTGGCGCATGACCATAGAGGCCCTGTCCGTCCAAAATCGCGTCATTGCCCCGGATATTGTCGGCTTTGGCTATACGGAACGGCCTGATCATTTTGACTATAACATGACCAGCTGGGTCGATCATACCATGGGCTTTCTGGATAGTCTTGGCATCGAAAAAACATCTGTTGTCGGCAATTCATTTGGCGGCGCACTGGCCCTTGCCATGGCCATCAGGCACCCGGACCGAGTGAATAAACTGGTCCTTATGGGCAGTGTCGGCGTACCCTTCACCCTGACCGATGGGCTGGACAAGGTATGGGGCTATACGCCTTCTATTGAAAATATGCGGCAGCTTCTGGATATTTTTGCCCATGACCGGAATCTGGTCTCCGATGAGCTGGCAAAATTAAGATATGAAGCCAGTATTCAACCCGGCTTTCAGGAAAGCTATGCCAGCATGTTCCCCGCCCCGCGCCAGCAATGGGTAGAGGCCATGACCAGCCCCGAAAAGGATATTATGGCCATCCCCCATGACTGCCTGATCATTCATGGCCGGGAGGACAAAGTAATCCCGCCGCAGAATGCCCACCAGCTGTTCTCACTGATCAAAAACGCCCGCCTCCATATGTTTGGCAACTGTGGTCACTGGACCCAGATTGAACATGCGCGTGAATTCAACCAATTGGTTGCTCATTTCCTGTAATGCTAAAAAAAAAGGCCTGACATCATAAGATATCAGGCCTGAAGTATCCAGAAAGGCGAATTCAGATCGGGAGTATTATGTGACCTGACCACACCCTCTGGTGTAGGATAAAGCCGTTGGTATTAAAAGAATCTGTCAAAATGTATGCCTTCCACATTCACCTTGTGCTTCATGGCCAGCATTTGCAATGTGGCCTGTAACATGGGCGGTGGTCCGGCAATGTAATATTCATAATTTTTCAGGTCGTCCCCTAAAAGATTCTCCACAGATTCATGGATAAAGCCAACCGGCCCCACCCACATCCCGTTGGGATCCATTTCCGGCACTGAAATAGTCGAATGAAAGGTTATGCGGTCCCCGAAGCCAGGCAACAACCGCAGATAATCATCTCCGCAAATATCCGCAGGACCCCGTCCACCAAAGAAGAAACGGATGCGCCTGTTTTGAAAGGCCGGATGATAGGCCGCCGCCGTAGCGATGGAAATCAGAGGGGCCAAGCCCGAACCACCAGCAACGCAAACAATATCCCGGTCCGTATCCTCGCGGAAATAGGCCAGCCCATAGGGGCCGTCCAACGTGATTTTATCACCCTTTTTCAAGTCATCAAAAAGATAGTCCGTACCAACACCGCCCGGCACCTTCTTGATTAGGAAACACCAGTCGCCTTCGTCATTGGGTTGATTACTCATGGAATAGGCTCTTGGACCCTCCACCCCCGGCAAGGCCATCAAGGCATATTGACCCGGTATAAACTCGGCCTTCCCATCTGATTTAAAATGGAACTCCCGCAAATCATGGGTAACGTCGCGTACAGACACCAACTCTGCTGCTCTGGCCTGTGGCCGAAAATGAGGGATGCAATTCTGATCAATCCTAACCTTTATTTTACAATCAGATTGTGGTTTTGACTGACAGCCCAGCTTCTTGCCCTTACGCAAATCGCGCGGGGTTAATGCCGGAGCCTCCGCCCATGACGCCTCAACATCACCCTCTATGACTTCAAAACGACAGCTGCCACATTGGCCCACATTACATTCATAAGGAAACGCAATTCCGGCTCGCAAGGCTGCGCGGACAAGCGTATCCCCCTCCTGACAGTCAAAAGAGGTATTTAAACCTTCGACCTCAATTTTATGCACAGATATTCTCCCCTAGCTCAAGCCGAAAGGCCAAGACCAGCCCGGAAAGACCAACAATCCCTCTTGGCATCATCAGCGGCGGACGGGCTGTCGGGCAAGGCAGCGCAGAACATATCAATGGCCTGATCTCCCAATGGAACCCATTTTTCAACCCAGCCGTCAAGAACATCCTGATTGGCTTCATTTTGTTGTAAAAACTGAACCAGACTGGATGTCCAACGGCGGGAACGCTGACTATCAACGGCCTGTGCATCGGTAAGGAAGCCCAGGAAGCTGTCATCAAAACGTCGGGCCGCATGACCCAACTGACGCAGGCAGGCCTCATCAAACGCTGGTTTCAGCACCAGATTGATGGCGACAAAAGTTTCACACCAGTCATAGGCAATCAAGGCTTTTTCAAGCAACTCCCGGAAACCCTGCCAATGCGGGGCATTTTCCCAGATATGCTTTTCATTATCCACAAAGCCATAATCCGGCCAGACCAGAGAAAGCTGTTTGGTCCGGTAAGCTATATGGGATAACCAGCGCAGGCTGTCTGCCGCCTGAAACGTGGCGCAGTTCGTTATGGTGCTGGCCGGGGCCATCTTGGCCAGATATACTGATGCCATTTGCAGGCCATGCAATATATAACGGCCTGGCGTATAGAGCTTTGAAAGGGCATCCACCCATTCTGTCTGCAATCCCTGATCATGTTCCAGATCATCAAATTCCTTGATCAGACCATCAACATAGTTTTCCTGACCATCCTGAATGATATTATAGGTACGGTAAACCAGCTCATCAGGGTCACGAAATGTGTCCCAATCCTCATGATTTACCGGACTGCCTTCCCGGTAGTCACGGTACCATTGATTCATAAATGTACCGGCATCCTGTTCCCATGCACAGTCAGGATCATTGGTGCTGAAATGCAGCCCCACGGAGACAATTTCATATTCACTGGGCCGGCGCCTGTTTTTACTCAGGTGGCTCCAGGTTTTTAATGGTTTTAATTTTTGTGCTGTTTCTGACATATTGATTTCCTTTATTTACTGCGTCTATATTTTGGTATCAAAATAAAAACGGACATATTCCTGCTCTGCCTCGATCTGACCTGAGAATGAACCCAGAATCACTTCCAGTTCCTGCATCTCAAAAGGACGACCCAGAATTTCTTCCATGGTCTTGCGCCGGATAATACATTCATGGTCTGTTTCCACGCGGATATAAGCCGCGCGGTCTTCTATGGTAAATTCTTTATCAGGATTATCTTCTTCCAGGGCATCTATGGCCGCCGTCGCCAATTCCCCCCCGCGAAAAATTGGCCCGACCCGATTATGCTTGTGTATGTCTTTTATATTTGTCGTCATGTAATTATCTCCTGGAAAATCATTTAAAATATCAGACCCGTCAGGCGGAGGTATAAAAGGGTTCTATCCCCTCAACATCCACAAAAATATTGTCATCCCGTATCTCTGCCGGATAAATAGCCAACTTGCAGCCCGTGGGATTTATGCCCTCTCCGGCCTCCACATCAAATTGCCATAGATGTGCGCGGCAGGTAAGGGTCTTCCCCTGAAGGGTTCCCTCCACCAGGGGAATTTCCTGATGCGGGCAGATCCCCTGCACGGCACGGACATAGCCCCCGTCGCCGTGGATGATCAGAACTTCATGTCCATTCACGTCATAAAGTTCCATCTCACCTTCCCATAAATCATCCAGAGAACATACTTTTGTAAAAGCCATAGGTCTTCTATCTTTTCTTTAATCCAAATACTTATTCGTAATAAACTTCGATGGTTTCCATCACCTGAAATCCGCTCTGTTCAACCGTGGCATCACGGTCAAACGGGGCATCGCCATCCTGCAGGCGGACCCGTAATGTCCGCCCCGGTTGTGGTTTAACCCGCCGGTTCAGGGAATGATGAGCCGCCGCTTCTGCGACTTGATCCATGGTAAAATCACTTTCCACAGGAACCAGTTGCAATACGAAGTCACTTTCAAAGTTGACGCATAAAGGTACTGTTGTCATTTCTGTTCTCCTGTCCTAAACCGCGACTTTGTCGGGTTTGTTGTAATTCCAGACCCAGGCATAATCATGGGCATCCTTGCCACAATCTTCCGGTTGAAGGCCCATATATTTAAGCGCCCCTTCCAGATTTGCCGGCTGAATTTTACCTGCGAGGAAACGGTCAATGAGACCTTGATGTCCCGCATAACGATCCGGATCCTGTTCAAAGACCCACCGATCCACTTTGGAACCAAAGTGATAGCGCCGTCCCTTGTAGTCCAGATAATGGTCCCTTACGTCCCATTTCTTGCCCGGCACACCCACAATGGGCAGATGGTTCATGTTGCACACGATGGGCAGGGTTTCCGGTAATGTCAGGTCTTCACGACCATTTTTGATATTGTCGATAATCACATCCCAGCATTTGCCGTAAGTGTCATTCCAACCGGGGTATTTCTCCTCAAGCCAATCACGCTCATCAGGTGAAGCTCCGGCGGCAGGATCCCACCATACGGTAGGACGCCAATACCAGACGCCAAGATGCATTCCGTGATGGGTCGTATTCAGATCTTCGAGGAATGTGTCCCAATACCATGGTACATCAAGACCAATATCAAGAATATTCCGTTCAAACTGACCCACAATCCATTCAACCATAAATTCCTTGAAAGATTTTTCACGTTTGGCCAGCGGTGTGTAATAATCCATAGAAGGTCCGGTTACTACAGCAAATAGGCGCCAATTACGCCAGAAGGCAATATCCACCAGCTTCTGAGCTTTTTCTTTATGCCCATTCTCAATGAGGATTTTAAGGGCCGGTGTTCCGATCTGGGCATGACGGGCCTCATCCGTCTGAATACTGGAAATCAGATTTGAGAAGGTCACATCGCCAACCTCTGCGGCATCGGCCGCCAGCCCCAGAAACTGCATATTTGTAAAGGCCGTTTCAAAGGCGAAGGTCAACATCAGCGCCACAGAAGTCGCATCGCGCCCACTCATAATATCGGCAAAGGCATGACGGGTAGCAATGGCGGCCCAGTCATTGGAGTGCATGGCTTTATGGGCCCAATCAAATTGCCGGTCTTTACTGACATATTCATGGGGGAAATAAAGCTGTATCTGGCCATGACGGGTTTCATCCAGAAGACCAAAGGTCGCCATATTCCGCATACCCGGCGCCCGGCCAAAACGGGCCATGGTTGCCTCGGCCATTCCGGCGGCATATTCCTGAAGGGCAATACCGCCGTAATGAAGTTTCAATATGGATTTCCAACCCGGATCTGCAGAATCAAGGAATTTCATACGCCCAAGCGCCGCTTTCACGGAGTAGGCACCGGCATCTTTTTCTCGCTGTACCTTAACATATTCCCGATAAGACGTTTTGTAGGGCTCATCGTAAGTTTCCCACTTCTCACGAGGAACATCGAAACAATCACTCATTTCCTTGGGGAAAAGCTCTTCTTCGGTTACATATTTGGGAGTCCAGTTGGTATCGCGCGCAATGTCATACCAGTCAGACCTGTTAAGTAATGCCATTTTTTAATCCTTTCTTCTTACAGTTTCCGAGTCTTCAATCTAGCGGTAATCCCGCAGTTCGTCGATGTCAAACAAGGATGGCGCAAGGCCTTTCTTCAATGTTTCCCATGAAGAATTCATATTCATATGGGTCATCCGGTTACTAATCGGGTTCCAGTTCAGAACTTCACGCCATTGTGCCTGACCTGTCTTGGGGTCGAAATCCCGGGAATCATCCCAAATACGGAACAGGTTGCCACGACGGTCATACATTTCCTGATACTGTTGATAGTAGTTTTCCTTGTCGATATAGAGCTTACGCTTGGAATAGAGATACTGACCGGTTTTGTCATTCACTTCCAATATCCAGACAGGGCGCAATTCAAGCTCGATCTGCTTTACCTCACAGCCATTCTCATTTTCAACAATGGGTACATAAACATGACCCGTATCAGGTTGCCCGAGAACAAAACCTTCGCCAACCATTTTATATTCAAACTTGCGTGGGTCCGTCTTGGTCCAATACCCGCGCCAGTCATCCCAGGTAATCTCCAGACCAGCGGCCATAGGATCCTGTCCGTCTGAGCCGGCAAGTGTACGTGTACGGCGCAGGCTTGGAATGAACACCCGGAAGTTATCATCCTTATCCACATCCGCATAACGGATACGCACCGCTGACAGACCGCGAATATCAAGGGGTTTCAAGAAATAAACAGAACCGCCTTCAACAGCTGTTTCCTCTCCGGGCATAGACCCCAGAGGGGCATAATCCGTACGGTTATGGAATTTGGCCCAGAATAGATCGGCTGAATATTCCCGCTCCACCTTGTTCGAGCTGTTACAAACCTTCAGGTCAAAATGCTTAAAGGCCAGGTTATCACCGCCAATGGAATGGAAAGCCTGTGTCCAGTTCAATTCCGTGCCATCTTTGGGATGAAGAAACGGCACCACATCATTCTGAACCAAAAAGGCATGTTTACCATCTTCGGTCAGCAGGTTACCCTTTGCCGTCGCATTCAGCTTGCGGCCATCTTTCTGTGCTTTGCGGGTCGCCTCCAATACGCCCCGAGACATATAATAGGAATTGGTCGGCACAATAACGATTTCACCCCATTTAAACCATTCGCTGGACTTCAGCCGATCCATGGACGCTTGTGGCAGATAGTCTTTCAACCAGGGAAAGCTGTCAATATTGTCTTTATTGATGACCAGACCCGGTTTTAATTCCGCTGGCAGATTAGCCTTTTCAATCAGGCTTGACGCGGTATATCCACGAAGCTCTGCCCATTCCTTGGCCAACTTCACTGATTCCGGATCCCCGATCAGCTTGGCCCATTCGGCATGTTTCGCTTCACCGGTTTTTTCGGCAAATGCTTTCCAGTCATCTACCCATTTTTCACCGGCCTGAGCCGCCATACTTAATGTTGATATTAATGCCGCCGCAGCAACACTTTTTAAAAAACGACGTTTCATTAGTCTCTCCTTTTATTTCTTTATTAAAATTGTACGGTCAGTGATGCTTCAATAATATCGCTGTTCTTAAAGAAGCCGAGAAGTCCCTGCTCTTTCTTCCCGGATACATGTATCCATTCCAGACGGGGCCGGAAAGTATCACCAAAGAAATTGAAGTCGATACGCTGACGATGGGTGAAACCTTTGAAAGAAATATCCCACACACTCAATCCCTCAATGAACAGTTTTTCCTTATACAAGGCAAAGTTCCATAATAATGTGGCAAATTGCTGGTTCTTGTTCACCCGTGAATCGATCGCGGCATAAGGGGCCTGATACAATAGGTTATCCGAATTGTTGGTATGGATGTTAAAGAACTGGGCACTGGTAAAGATTGACCCGCGCTGGTTCTTCAGGAAGGGCAACCACAGGAAGTAATCAACCCCGACCATCACTGACCATTGATCCCGGAAAACGATAGAACTGGACGGCGCACTCACCAAAGCCGTTGTCCCATTTTCTTCTTCACCGAAAGGCGTGATCACCCGTGATGTATTGAAAGGCTTGTCAAACTCATAGGAGAATTCTGTCCGCAATACGGGGGACACATTTTTCGGGCCCAGTCTCAATTCACTGATCTCCCGGGTAAAGCTGCCGCCCACCAGTTTCTTGCGGAAATCATAATCAAGGTTAAAATTATAGTTCAGGGAACAATTCGGCGCCCCTACCAGCGGGCTGGTACAGCCGAACGGTGCCAGCGGAAAGGGCACACTACCCGGCGCCGATACCAATGACCGCAAGAAGTCCAGATACTGACCCGGCGCATGGGCCGCGCCCAAGCCTTGATCCAATGTTAATGGGATAACCGCCGTGGCCTGACGTTCATCATTCAAAGCTGTTCCAAGCAGCAGATTTGCACCCTGTAATGATGTAACCGGCAACTCCTGATGGCCATAGAGCCAGTTCAAAGTCATATCCCCGCCAAAGGCTTCAAATTTCAGGCGTGCGGCAAGGTTAGGATCGCTAAAACTGAATTTATCCGGGGCGTTATCTGTAAGGTTGGTACCAAAGAAGGCCGTGCCCAGACCCGATTTACTATCCAGTAATCGCGGATAGGGAAAACCAAAAATGCCGCCGGATGTGGCCCCGCTTGTCGGGTTATTAATAACAAATTTGCTATGGCGAACTTCGGGCATAAAGATCAATTCAAGAGATGTTCTTTTCATGCCGATTGCTTCAAAAGGCTTGGACAATCCCATGCGACGGAAATTCAAATTCAGAGCCGCAGTCCAGGCCGGAATACGAACATCCTCGGCATCTCTGAGTACAAAACGTTCCCGCAGATCCTGCGCATTAAGAACATCCAGCAGTCTCAAGCCGTCTGATTGCCCCCAGCCGCGTTGGAATTTACCGACTTTTAAAGAGAAACGCCCTTCCGGGTCTTTAAACTGAATGGACAGTTCCCGAAGCATTTCATCATTGAAATCGGAAAAGAAGCGATTAGCCGTTGGCCGCGACCCAAAGGGCTCGCCCGGAAAACCTGCGCCATTACCATTAATGTTAAAGCCAAATTGACCAACAAAACCCGGCGAGGTAAAATCCTGTATCCCACCCTGTTTGATGTCACTGCCGATATCAGCGTACCAGTCCCCCCGCAACCACACATCAGCCTTAATGGTGATACTGTTTGTCGGGCGCCAATTCCCCCTGACTTCCAAGAGAAAGTTAGATGGTCCTTTGGAGGCCCCGTTATTCTCCAAATCATAGGCGAGGGAAAAACCCTGTTTAATTCGCCCGCCAATCCACCAGTTTTCGCCCTCGATGGCGGCCATAGCGGATGTTGCACATATCCCCATTGCCGTTACCCCAAGCAGACCTGCTTTAAGTTTTGTCAGTTTCATTATTCTAGCTCCCTTTAGCTTTGTTAATTAATATTATTCTGCACCTGCCCCCTGATGCTGAATGATTTTACGCATTACCGAACCGTCCTCCTTGGCATCCGGTTCATTGCCATTTTCTCTCGACGCCGGATCACCAAAAATTGCTTTTGGCTTCAAATACAGGACCGCCGCCGGAACAAAAACCAATGCTCCGACCATGTTAAGAAACAACACCATCCCAAGCAGAAGGCCCATTTCTGCCTGAAAACGCAAAGTAGAAAACATGAACCACGGCACCAATGGCAGAACCATGGTCATGGCCGTAACGAATATCGCATTGCCAGAGGTTTTGATGGCTTCACGCACCGCCTCGTAATTGCTGCTGTGCAGGCCGCTTTCCTCCCGAATACGATCCAGCATATAAATGCCGTAATCCACCCCAAGCCCGATACCCAATGCCGTTAGAGGCAAGGTATTGACACTCAAGCCGATACCCTTGAATGCCATGAAGGCATAGGTAATAAAGTTGGCCACCGCGAGGCTTAAAATCAGGACCAAACCGATGGTCACGGAACGATAGAGAATGAACACACAAACCGCGATAACGGCCACAATGGCCAGCATCACCTTGGTATTGGAATCGCGTATTTCATCATTCAAAGCCCGGGCAATACCAATCTGCCCGCCCGCATAAAGAAACTCCGCGCCATTTTCCAGCTTCGGCGCATTATCAAGGAATTTGGCGACCTGCCCGATTACCTTATCCACCGTCTGACTGGCATGATCCTTTACCGGTATCGTGATGTTACCGATCTGCCATTCCGGGTTGGTGTAGGCCGCAAAGTCACCTGGTTCGCCCTTGGAGCGGAACATATAGATGTCAAAACCGATTTCTTCTGCCGTATCTGGAATAAGTTCATAGCTGGGATCGCCCTCGTTCAACACGCTGTTGATCTTCTTGATAATACCCACAAGGCTTTGGGCCGGACGGGCTTGTGGTACCGTTTCATACACAAACCGGTCCATGGCTTCGATCCGGTGATATACGGCCGGGTCCAGCATGGTATTCTCGCCGCCCTCAATATAGACCTGCATCAAATCAGTCCCCAAGGCCGAGAAGTCTTTGTTGATCACTTCCGTATCCTGATTATAGCGGTCTTCTGGCCATAATATGGGACTACCGGTGGCATCCCCGATGGTCAGACGGCTCGCGCCCACAAGGCCAACGCCCAAGGCCACAAAACTTATCAACACCATCGCACCCGCATGGCGTTCCAAATTTAACAGAGACCAGAATTTTTCAACCAAATGAACTCCCAGCCGATATGTTTTTGGCCGGGGCAGGATGCACAGCAGCGCCGCCGAGAAAACCAGTGACGGCCCGATTGACAATAACCAGACGGTACAAATCAGCGCCAGTGCCTGAATACTGGGGATCCCCACCAGAACCAGAACCGTAAAGCCAGCCGCATCGGTCACAATGGCCGCCATGCTCGGGAACATCAGCTTGGCAAGCCCGTGACGGACCGCATCTCTCATGTGGTGATGTTCTTCAAATTCCTCGATAACCCGTGAGATAAACTGAACGCTATGCGATAATACAATGGCAAAAATAAACGCCGGCAACAAGATCAACAACGGGTCAAGATTATAATTCACAAATCCCATGGCTCCCAAGCCCCAGACCGTCGCCATACCCGCACTGAGCATCGGCACAAAGATACCAATAAAATTACGGAAATAGGCAAACAGGATCACGCCAACGAGCAGGACCGAGACCAACAGGATCAACATGGTTCTATTCAGGGCCTTATAGATTGTCCCCAACAACACCGGGCGGCCCGCCGCATAAACCTTGATCCCTTTTTCAGCCGCCATAGCCCGAAAGCCATCAATCAGGTCAACCACCTTCTCATAGTCAACACTGTCTTTGAAATCGGCAATGATAATCGCAGAGCGTTCATCATCTGAGACTAGGAAACCCCGATATTGTGCATTCACATTTTTGCGCAGAAGGCTAATTTCTGCCTCTGTTTTCGGGGCGCCGCGTGCCATCAATGCATCAATCTGAATCCGGCCACCGGACCCGGTAACGGCCTTAGTTTTCTGCAAAGACAAGGATTGCACCAGATGGCGGATGGTATCGGGATAAAAATAAACCTCATCGGAAATTTTGATATAAGTTTCCAGATATTCCGTGTTGTATATATCGCCTTTTTCATTTTCAATGGCGATCAACACATTGTTGGCACCGCCAAACTGGGCCCCGAATTTCTGGATCAATTGTACATTGGTCCGGCCAACCGGCATCATTTCCTCAAGCACAACCCTCAGCGACAGGCCGTTATAGGCATAATAGCCCAGAAATGAGGAAATGCTCATAATGACAACCAGAAACCAGACCGGGTAACGTACAACAAAATTAGATATTCTTTGCGCAGCCATTTTATTGCTCCTCACTCTTTACTTTACCGGCAACAGACACGGTATCAGGATCACCAAGCTGAGCTATTTTCCGAAATTCATCCTGCAGAGAATCAGTTTTAATAATGGCCCCCCGCGCACCAACGGCGATCACCTGCCCGTCATCCAGGATTTGTACGCCGTGATACCAGCGGTAAGGCAAAATAACACTGTCGTCCGCCTTAACAGGTATAATTTTGTCCCCGTCAAACCGTAAAATTATGGTCCGGCCAACAGCAATGCCCTGCCCTTCCCCGTTAAAGGAAATGCCGAAAATATGTTGGTGGACGCCGGTATTAAGAGGGGTAACGACGGGCTCTGCACCCAAAGAGACATCTAGGGCGACACCATCAAGGCCCACAACAACGACGTCCTGCCCTCTTTGAGCAAGCGTTGTCAGTGTTGTGTCCATGCCCGAGGGTAAAATCCGCCAATTCGCGCCCCCATCGGCTGTGTAGCCAACCACGCCAAATTCACCTACCAAAACAGCTGTTGTTTCGCTCAGGGCCAAAACACCGTTCAGGCGCGGCAGATCGCGGCCCTTAAAGCCGGTAAGTTTTTGCTGCTGCCATGTTTTTCCGCCGTCCCCTGTATAGAGAATGGTCATATTCTGACCAACGGCCCAGCCTGTATTTTCCGAAGCAAAGGAAATATCACGCAGATAAACGCCCTTGACCTGAAACTGCTTTTTCCAGCTCAGCCCGCCGTCTTCCGTATGAAAAATACTGCCCCGGTGACCAACGGCCCAGCCCTTATCGGCTGTGACCAGATCAAGTCTGCGGATCAATTCCTTGATATTTGTTTCTATTCTGACCCAATGGGCGCCGCCATCACTGGTTTTTAGAATGGTACCATAATAGCCTGAGGCCAAACCCCGTTGCGTATCAATGAAATCCACATCAAACAGATTATCAGCCACAAGCCGCTTGTCCTGAGAAGTTTCAGAATTGGCCATTGCCGGTAACGGCAACTGAGCAACCATAAGAATCCCAAGCACCATCAAAAGACTGTATAAACAGTTATGCCTGTTTTTGAGTATTTTTCCCCAGTACAACCCGATCGGCATACAAATTAACTCCCTAAATATTGTTAACTCAAATTCATGTTTTTATAAATTCAAAAGCCTCCCTACCTAATATGCAAAGAAGATGCCAATAATTTTAGTAATTAAGGAAAAGGTGATTTAAAAAATACAAAGAAAATAAATTCCGAATAATATTATTTAAAATCAATGTGTTATTTAAAAAATTCATCCCGAGTGAAAAGTTTTTCTTCAGAATGACCCCCTAAATAACTCAATTTGACTTGCGGCCAGAAATAAAGAGTTTATAATTTTATGAAATTTATGAATTGAAGCCATTAATTAAATTCATAAAATGATGAACAACAATCACAGCTTTGAGAGGCGATAGAATGCCCATCTACTCTTCAGATACAGAGACCGAAGATCAAAAAAGAGTATTTAATCCAAAACCACTGGTTGACCCCGAAGTATCTGTTCTTATGCCCCAGATTGGAGATCTTGCGGAAAGGCTCCATTTTTCACCGGACAATGGCCGTATCTGGCTGGATAACAGACGCATGTTGCTTATTGACTCCTATTCAATGGGGGCACTGCGTATAGAATTAATAGAGGCTCTGGGCATCAAAACTGCACGTGGCCTGTTGACCCGCATGGGCTATTCATGCGGCACGCGCGATGCGCAACTGGCCATGAAGGTGCGCGGCGA
This sequence comes from Alphaproteobacteria bacterium, assembly GCA_013152755.1. GTDB lineage: Bacteria > Pseudomonadota > Alphaproteobacteria > Sphingomonadales > Emcibacteraceae > Paremcibacter. Next base: position 15,343 of record JAADFR010000024.1, on the reverse strand, counting down.
CAAGGAAGATCTAATGGAACGCTTTCTGGCCGGGCCACAGCTTCATGCCTTGGAAGGGATTGTGATTGTTGAGCCGGTCAAACTGGATATAGACATCACCAAGGGTAAATTTTACGGCGAGTTTATCTGGCGGGATTCATCGGAGGGCGAGGTCCACATCAACAATTACGGCATTGGTTCGGAACCCGTCTGCTGGATGCAAGTCGGTTATGCCAGCGGTTATTGCAGTATATTCATGGGACGACCCATAATATTCAGGGAAGTACAATGCAGCGCCCTTGGTCATGAAACCTGCCGGGTCATCGGCAAGCCTGTCAGCGAATGGGACAATACGGAAAATGATCTGATTTATTTCCAATCCCAACCTTTTGTGAATAAAAAAGTAGAGGATATGGAACCCATCACGGCCCAGAAAAAATCCTATCCCCTGTCACCGGGAGTAAGAGCGCCGGATGAATATACCCCGGATGTGGATGCCAAACCTGTTAAGGAAGATACCACCAGCCCCTATACTGAAATGGTTGGCGTTTCCGCCCGTTTCAGCGCCGCCTGTCATATGTTGTCCCGGGTCGCCCCCACCAATGCCACCGTTCTGTTCCTAGGCGAAACCGGCGTAGGTAAAGAGATGTTTGCCCGAACGCTCCACCGGATCAGCAACCGGGTTGACGCCCCCTTCGTGGCGGTCAATTGTGCGGCTATTCCAGACAGTCTGATCGAGGCTGAGCTATTCGGTGTTGAAAAAGGTGCCTTCACCGGGGCCGTCACCTCCCGCGCCGGGCGGTTTGAACTGGCCCATAATGGTACCATTTTTCTGGATGAAGCTGGCACATTGAGCTTGTCATCACAGGGAAAGTTGTTACGGGTCTTGCAAGAAAGGGAAATAGAACGAGTGGGCAGCACCACCACCAAACGGGTGAATGTGCGCGTCATTGCCGCGACCAATGTTGATCTCCATGAAGAAGTAAAGGCCGGACGTTTCCGAGAGGATTTATTCTTCCGCCTGAATGTCTTTCCCATCCGTATCCCGCCCCTGCGTGAACGGCGGGATGATATTCCCCTGCTGATGGATACTTTCCTGAACCGCTTTATCATTACCCATAAAAAGAATGTAACCGGCTTTACATCCAAGGCCGTAGAGGCCCTGTTAAGCTATGAATGGCCGGGCAATATTCGGGAGTTGGAAAATGTCATTGAGCGGGGCATCATCATGGCCTCTGAGAATGGCCCCATTGACCTGTGTGACCTGTTTACCTATGGCGAGAGGATGACCTCATCGGTCTTCAGACTGGATCAGAAAGGAAGCCTGAAACTCAAAGCTGGCGGTCCGACGAATATGGATTACGACGAAGATAATATTCCGGAAGATATTGCCGCAGCCTTTTTTGAAGAAGACCTGTCCCTCGACCAGATGGAGAATATCATTATCGACAAAGCCATGGAAACCGCCAATGGCAATGTCAGCAACGCGGCAAAACTGTTGGGCATTACCCGCGCACGGCTGGACTACCGCCTTAAAAAACGGAAATAGTCAAAGATTAAAGCATGATAAGTTTACGGGCCACGGCTTCTGACGATGCCGGATTTTGACCTGTGATCAGATTACCTTCTGTTTCCACATGGCTTTCCCAATCGGGACCCCGGCCAAAAATGCCGCCATGAGCCACCAGCATATCCTCCACCAAAAAGGGAACAATTTTTGTTAATTGTACGGCTTCTTCTTCTGTATTGGTGAAAGCGGTTACCTGTTTTCCCTGTACGAGGGGGCGACCATCCTTACTTCGCACATTTTTCAGCACAGCGGGCGCGTGACACACCAACCCCACGGGCTTGCCGCCGTTATAAAAGGCTTCGATGAGGGCAATGGAATTTTTGTCCTCTGATAAATCCCACAGCGGTCCGTGACCTCCGGGATAGAATACCCCGTCAAAATCCGCCGGATCTATGGCATCCAGCCGCGTCGTATTGGCCAATATTTTTTGGGCTTCGGCATCCTCTTTAAAGCGCCGGGTGGCGTCCGTTTGAAAATCCGCTTCATCGCTTTTGGGGTCAAGAGGCGGCTGCCCCCCTTTTGGTGAGGCAAGCGTTATCTTCACCCCGGCATCCTTGAAAATATAATAGGGCGAGGCAAATTCCTCCAGCCAGAAACCAGTTTTAAGCCCCGTATCGCCCAACTGATCATGGGACGTCAATACCATTAATATTTTCATCTTTCATTCTCTCCTGTTACATCATTCCGCATCATCTTGTTTCGAAGGATGAGCATCCTGAAACGCGCCAAGCGCCGCGCAGGTGTTTTCTATCTTTACCAATGTCGGATAGGCCGACATATCCAGACCGAAACGTCTGGCGTTGAATATCTGTGGGATCAGGCAACAGTCGGCGATGGTCGGGCTGTCCCCCACACAATAGTCCCCCCTCATATCTGAGCGGGCAAGCTCTGTCTCCAAGGCCCGAAAGCCAATACCGACCCAGTGCAAAATCCAATTGTTCTTGTCTTCCTCCGACAGGCCCGCCGGACCCGTCAAATATTGCAAAACCCGCAAGTTATTTATGGGATGAATGTCACAGGCAATGGCTTGGGCTAGCTTGCGAACCTCTGCCCGTGGGCCGAGCCCTTTGGGCAACAAAGGAACCTCGGGGTAGCGTTCCTCAAGATATTCAAGAATAGCCATAGACTGGGTCAGGGTCAAGCCATCATCCACCAGAACCGGCACCAATTCCTGAGGATTGAGTTTCCTGAATTCCGGTGAATATTGTTCGCCGCCGCCCCGGCGCAGATGCACCGAATGTTCCGTCCTGTCCAACCCCTTGAGGTTCAGGGCAATCCGTAACCTGTAGGATGCGGAACTGCGGAAAAAGCCGTATAAATCCATAATCATCTACTCCTGAAACACTGTATGCAGAAAGGGGGCCTAAAGATTTTTCTCAAGATATTCTTCCAGAAAATCAACCCGGTCATTCCCCCACCATGTCTGCCCGCCGTAACACATGCTCGGCACACCGAAAATATGGTTTTCAATGGCCGTTTCCGTTGAGAGGTCATACGCCCGGCGGGCCTCTTCCGACCGGATGAATGTCAGAAACGTATCTTCATCCCACCCCATTTCCCGGGCCAATGTCCGCAAGACCTGCTCATCGTCCGGCGCGCGCCCCAATCCCCAGACCAAATGATAGGCCCGACGGACATAGTCCGCCTCACAGCCTTTTTTCCGGGCATAAAATGTGCCGCTATTCATGAGGTTGGTGGCAAAGCCAGGTGGGAATATCAGCGGCAAATCAAGACGCTCCGCCCACCGGGCAAGGTCCTTGGTCAAATAGGCCAGCTTTATGGGCAAATCCCGGTTGGTGGGGCCATTATTACCGATGGCCAGCTTTGCCCGGGCCAGCTCAAGGGGCCAATAAGAAATATCAAGGCCAAAGCGGGCCGCAACCCCCATCAACCGATGGTGGGCAAGATAGGAAAAGGGACTCAAAAAATCGAAATAGAAATCTATTGCCGCTTTTTTAGGGGATGTCCTGTCGTTCATTTATGCCGCTTTCAATTCCATATAACCGCAACCTGCCACCCATTCGGGCACGGCTTCATAGGCGATGATCTCCCCCCGGCATTGGCCCAAGGCCCCCATGGCACAGATGAAGTTCTTGATCTCCAAACCCCCATTGCCGCCATCCCGTAATATATCCGCATCGCTGAGGTCCATCAGGGTCGCATGATCGCCTTTGACAATCAAATCCATAATCATGCGGTCCCACGGTTCATTCACCCGGCCCATTTCCGCCATGCCCGGCCAATGGCTGATGCCGCCAGTACCAAATATTGCAACCCGTTCCGCCTTGTCCCAGGACGCAATGGCCTGCCCAATCGACTGGCCAACTTCATAGGCCCGTGAATTGCTGATCAAAGGCTCCATGCCTGAATTTATATAGACTGGAATCGTTCTGACCCCGGCCAAGGGCCGTACCGCATAATGCACCGGCACCATCACCGAATGATCAACCACCAGAGCCTTGGACGCCGTCCAGTCAACGCCATTATCCAGCCCATGCTGCATGATATGCTGCGCCAAAGCTTCGTTATTTTCGATTTTCTCCCGGGAAATGCCAAGCCACGGCTCGCAAGGGCCTTCCACATCACCAATGCCGATCATGGCCTGTGGGATACAATAGGGACCATTGATGGTATAATGATCATCCCCGATCACCACCACCGTATCCACCTCTTGCGCCCGCAGCCGATCCACAATAGTGGCATAGGCACCAAGGCAGGCGTCCTGCTGTGCCTTGGGCGGCGCATCCGGCATTGAAGGGATCAAAGGATCATGAGGCATTAAAAAGCCGCTTACGATTTCCGCCATATACTCTCTCCTGCTGCGCGTTAAGCCCCGGCCATTTGGCCAAGATATTCCGGAATGCCGCCCGGCCCCTTAATGGCCAGCCACGCGTTAAATAACAGCATCTGGCTTGCGCCCCGCTTGGCAATTGCCAGAACATCCAGCGTCTTTACCAAGTCTTTTTCCGCTGGCTCCAGTCCGTATCTCTCAAGAAGAACATCCGGCGTTTGCCGAAAGAGATCGGCAAGATGCGGATCATGATGAATATCCCAAAGAACACGTTCAATTGTGTTGATGCTCATAGAATTCTCCGATTTCGATGGCAGGCCATATCTGAAATGATTATCCGACAAACTTATCCATATTTTCAACATTCCACAATACTATATTTGTGATAGACTACATCACAAATATGAATAAGGGTATCTGTGATGGAATTGAAAAATATGGACTTGAACCTGATGGTGGTTTTCCGTCAGCTCTTGACGGACCGCAGTGTTACGCTGGCCGCCGATAACCTCGGGGTTAGTCAGCCTGCGGTGAGTAACGCCTTGTCACGTCTGCGCAAAAAATTTGACAATGTGCTTTTTGTCCGCACCCCTCAAGGCATGGTGCCAACCCCCTTTGCCGCCAGACTAGCCGGACCGGTTACAGAAGCGCTTGACCTGATTCATAACGCCGTTAATCACAACAGAAAATTTGACCCGGCCACCAGCAACCACCGTTTTAAGGTCGGCATGACCGATATTGGGGAGATTTGTTTTTTGCCGGACCTGATGGAAAAACTGCTGGCGCTGGCCCCCGGCGTGTCCATCAGCACCGTTCGCAATACAGCCGTCAATCTCAATGACGAGATGTCAATGGGAAAGGTTGACATGGCCATCGGCTATCTGCCGGACATAAAGGGCGGCGCTTTTCAAAGCCGCCTGTTCACCCAGAATTATGTCTGTCTGTTCCGGCAGGGCCATATATTGGATAAACCAAAAATTACCATCACTGAATTTTCCGAAGCGGATCATGTTTCCGTGGTCTCCCTCGGCACCGGCCATGATCAGATTGACACCCATATTGACCGCAGCTGTCAACGGCGCCGGATAAGGCTCACCGTACCCCATTTCGTCGCTCTCGGCTATATCCTCAGCACCACCAATATGATCGCCACCGTACCCGAATATCTGGCCCAGCGCATGATGGAACCTTTTGGTTTGAAATATACCGCCCATCCCGTTTCCCATCCGGAAATCCCCATCAATATATTCTGGCACGAGAAATATAATCAGGATCCGGCCAACAAATGGTTGCGCGGTATCTTTATCGAAATGTTCCGTATGTCCTAGGATTAACTCTAGGTCTGCGACCCTATTCAGAAGGCGGACGCATCCCGACCCCGATCCCACCGTCGCTGAGAATGACGGTTCCGGTCATATAACGGCCATCTTCCCGTGAGGCCAGCAGAGCAAAAATCCCGGCGTGATCCTCTGGTTTGGCCGGGAAACCCAGCGGCGTCATATCGGCAATCATTTTGTCTATGCCCGGCATCTCTGACATGATTGCCGTGTCCATGCCCGCAGATTTTGGCCCGGCAAGGTTGGTCAATGTGCCGCCTGCTGCGACCCCATTCACCCGAATGTCCGGGGTTAATTCCCAGGCCAGCGCCCGGATCAATCCCAAAACAGCATGTTTGCTTGCCACATAAAGACAGCCACCGCCGCCGGTGAAATAGCTGGAGGTTGACGCCGTGAAAATCATGGAGCCTTTGCTGTCCCGCAAGGCCGGCAAGGCCGCCTTGGCCCCCAACAAGTAGCCCTTGACATTCACATCGAATAATTCTTCATAATTCTGTGACAGAGCATTTTCATCCTGCCCCTCCAGGCTGCCCATATAGTCCCATATGCCGGCGTTACCCACAAAACAATCCAGCTTGCCAAAGCGGCCCACGCAATTGTCCACCGCCGCCTTGTTGTCGGCAAAATTTCGCACATCGCCCACCGTGACCGCCACATCACCGCCAAACCGATCAGCCAAAATCTCTGTATCTTTTTCCGCCTTGACCAGAACGGCCACCTTGGCACCCTCTTTGATAAAGCGTTCAACAACGGCTAGGCCGATACCGGACGCACCCCCGGTAACGAGGGCTACTTGATCTTTTAATTTCATAGCAATATTCCTTTGTCCCTGATGGTATTTTTTCTCATAAATAAACCAGCATATTATGGCCGCTGACACAGCGTTCCGGATAATCAATGGTCCGGCTTTTCAGTTTAAATCCTGAGGGCCCGGCATCCTGCCGCAACACATCTACTCTGGTGCAAAAGAACTGGTCAGTCTGATAACTGCGCCGCGAGCGGATCAAGAGACAGTTGCTGCGCACGGTGAATTCCTGCGGATCATCGGTCTCAAAGACTTCGATATTGGTGACGAAACGGCAATAGACTTCCTGTGGGCTGCTGCGCCAATTTTGCGGATCGAGATCATGCTCCACCCGAATGGAAAGCTGACGGAAATCATCATCAAACAGATAAACCTGATCGGGAAGATCATATCTGCGCTCGTTATTTGCCCTGAGTTCCGTGCTGGTCACGATATAGCGAACATCCTCAGCAACCACATCCTGAAGCCAGGTACGGAACATCTTGCTGTCCAGCAGACGGGCTTCTTTATACAGAAATTTCTCCACCGCGTGATAAGTCTCTTCGGACGCAGGTTGCGCGAACAAAGCCTGCAGGTCCTGCGCACGTTTTGTCACCAGCGGTTCTTTGATCTTTACAGTTTTCTCTGACATGAGTGTCTCCAAAATACAGTATTATTAGGGGGGTTAAACCGTTGCCTTGATCAATTGATCCTGCCAATTATCCCCTTTGGCGCTGACCTCTGCCCAGCTGTCCGAATTCATCAAATCACCGTAAAAACGGTAATAGCCCCGATAGCTGGTCTCGCCAATGGCCGATTTACCAACGACACCGGGCAAGACCGGATCAATACGATCGCCGCTGATCCCCATTTGTGAATTCAGCATCTTCTTTTTGGCCTGATGACCTTTTGCCATATAGGTTTCAGATTCCATATTATCATTGTCATCACTTTCCCAATAGCCCGCAACCCCGAAAGTCCGATGAACCGATTTTGTGAAAGCCTCTTTCAGGTCACTTGGCATATCTTTTTCCACCATGACCCAGCTAAAGACCTCTGTACTGTTGGCACTGCGCGGCTGCCAGGCTTTGAAAATTCCTGAACAGGTCAGGAAACTGTTATTGGGGAAGATGGTGCCATTCAGGTGGGAACGATAGATACGCGCCCGTTCCGCCCCGATTTCCTTAATCAGCCGTTGTTCCTTTGCCAGCCCAAACGCCATCAGCTCATTGGCCAGTTCCCCGTCATGGACCCCGGCATAAGCATCCCAAAGCACCCCAAGGCCCGAGCCATGTTTACTGGTGATCTGTAACCCGGCCCCTTCCGGTGGCAACACAGAATTTCCGGCCAGCGGGCTGAATATAGACCCCCCGGACCTGAGCGCCGAGGAATGGGTCCAGCCCACATGATAGGCATCGCCAACAAAATTCTCCGACGGTGTTTTCCAATTAGCCGCGATAAGACACCGGCCCGGCGGTCCGATAAGCTCCACACCGCCCGACAGGTCCATATAGGGTTCCAGATACCATTTCACATCACCCAGATAGTCGGACAAGGACGGCGCATCCTGATCAAAACAGCCATAGATAAAACCATAAAAACTGTCGATCTTGGCCACTTCATGCAGGGAGTTTTTACATTTATCCAACAGACCATCATAAAGCTGCTCATCAAAGGGGACACTTTGCAGGTCCCCGTTTGAACCATAGGCCCAGCCATGATAGGCACAGACAAATCCCCGGGCATTACCAGCCTCATTGGGGCAGAGCTGTGCGCCCCGGTGACGGCAGGTATTCAAAAAAGCCTTGATGGAACCATCGCGCTGGCGGCTGACGATGACCTCGTCGGTTCCCATGCGCGTCACCACATAATCCCCAAAATTCGGGATCAGGGATTCGTGGGTTAAAAACAACCAACAGCGGCCAAATACCTTGTCCATTTCCTGCTCGAAAATAGCCTCACTGGCGTGCATTTCATGGCGTTGTTTGCCCTGCGCAATGTTAATCAGCTTGTCTTCCATCATGGTCTCCTGTTCTTACTCTGAATATTTCGCATGAAGCGCAGCCCAGGCCCGGCCCGATTGCAAAGCGCCCTCAAGATGCTCTTCCGGCAACGTCTGATACGGGGGGCGACATGGCCCGGCCCGTAGCCAACCCGCCTCATTCATGCGGGCCTTTTCAATGCCGATATTATATTTGGAAAATTCCGAAAAATCCCCCCGGGGGAAAAGCGTGGAATCCGCCCGCCGCATGGCATCGGAAATTTCCTTGGCCGCTAACCAGTCACCGCTTTCCTTGGCCTTGATCACCTCATCGCGCAGACGCAATGAGGTCGCCGGGCCACACATGGTCCCGCTTGACCAAAAGGCCGTGACCCGTTCCGGAGCCACCCGCGCCGCCGCATAATAATCATCTTCATGGGGCAAGAAACGTATGGACGGGGCCAGGGTCAGATCAATATCCAGCATCCCAATGCCCAGATATTTTGCGGTTACCACCTGAGGGATTTGAGAAACCTGCGCCCAGAAAGGCCGGGGAAATTCAAATTTGAAGGCTTCGGGATTGGCATATATGGCAATGGCGGCTTCAGGGCAGGCCTCGGCCACATCCTTGTAAAATTGCACCGCATTGGCCACTTCCATCTTGCACCACATGGGCACACCCAGCATGGTGCCATCCACCCCTATATCAAGGGCCGCCCGGGTCTGGCGCACCACCTCACGGGTATTCAGGGCCGTGGTGCCGCAAAAATAGGGCACCCGCCCCCGCACGGTTTCCACCACGGTTTCCATAAAGCGCCGCTTTTCCTCCCATGTGAGGGTCGCGGCCTCACCAAAGGTGCCAAGGCTCAGGATGCCATCAACGCCGGCCTCAATCAGGGCCTCAACTACCCGCGCTGTTTCATCAAGGTCGACCGTAAAGTCACTACGCCAATCCCCGGCATTTTCCGTGGCCGGTGTGGGCATGATGGTCCAGGCGCCATTGATGTCATCGGCGGTCAGACGGTCTTTTCTTTGTCTGGTCATAGTTGTTATTTCCTAAATTATTACAAGCCCTTAAAACGGGTATTGGTGAACTGACGGGCCGATGGTCAGCCATTTCAATTCGGTGAATTCATCAATCACGGCCCGGCCATCAAAGCGCCCATAACCGCTATCTTTCTGACCACCGTAGGGGGCCTGTGCCTCATTCTGGACCGTGGGGCCATTGATATGCACGCTGCCCGACTGAATGGCCTTGGCCGCATCCAATGTCCGGTTTATATCCCGGCCAAAGACCGCCGCCGACAGGCCAAAGGCCGTATCATTAGCGATTCTGATGGCATCATCCGTATCCTTTGCCCGAATGACAATCGTCACCGGGCCAAAAATTTCCTCGTGATAAATCCGCATATCCGGCGTTACATTGTCAATGATCGTAGCGGGCATTTCCGCCCCCACCGCCGGACCGCCGATGACTAGATTAGCCCCCTTGTCCAGCGCGTCCTGCATCAGGTCATTCAACCGCGCCCCGGCCTCGCCGGCGATCATGGGACCAATCACACAGGCCGCGCCCTTAGCCGGATCGCCCGTCGGCAGATCACGGGACCGGGCGGCAAATTTCTCTACAAAGGAATCCGCAACCTTCTGGTCAACGATAATGCGCTCTGTGGACATGCAAATCTGTCCCTGATAAAGGAAAGAGCCGAATACGGCGGCTTTCACCGCTTCTTCCTCATCGGCATCATCCAGCACCACCACCGGGGCCTTGCCGCCAAGTTCCAGAAGCACCCGTTTCAAATGACGTCCGGCCTTTTCCGCAATGATCCGGCCGATGCGGGTTGACCCGGTAAAATTAATGCGGCGAATGGCCGGATGGGCAATCAGGCTATCGACAATTTCCCCGGCATCTTCCGGCGCATTGGTAATCACATTGACCACACCCGGCGGCAACCCGGCCTCATGCAGGGCCTCCGCCACCAGAGTATGGGTCTTTGGGCTAAGCTCTGACGCCCGGAAAACAACCGTATTGCCGCAGACAATTGGATAGGCAATGGCCCGGGCAGCAAGCACAACCGGACCGTTCCACGGCACCATGCTGAGGATGACCCCAACAGGCTGACGTATGGTCATGGACAGGGCGCCGGGCGTATCTGTCGGAATGGTTTCACCCTGTATCTGCGTGGCAAGTCCCGCAGCCTCCCGAAACAAATTGGCCGCCAGCATCACATTAAAGCCCGCCCATAATTCGGATGCCCCCACTTCCGAGGCCATGGCTGCGATAAAGTCAGGCGTTTTTGATTCCAGAATATCCGCCGCTTTCAGCAAAATCTGTCGCCGTTCTGTGGGGCCGGTTTGTGACCATGTGGCAAAAGCCGCCTGAGCCGATTCCGTTGCCGCCGTCGCATCGGCCACACTGGCCGCCGCCGCGTTGGTCACCACATCACCCGATACCGGATGACGGCGATCAAAGGTGGCCCCGCCCGCCGCATCACGGGGGCTGTTATCAATAATAAGTTGGGTTTTCACTGGTCACTCTCCTATTCTTTTTACATATTCAGACGGACGTCATGTCCCTGATTTATCCGTCTCTTCCAGCGCAATCCACACGCGCCCTGATTCTATTTTTGCTTTATAGGTCTGTAGCGGCAAAAGGGCTGGCACACAAGTTGGCCGGCCATCTCGCACATCAAACATCCCCTGATGTAAAGGACATTCAACCTCATGTCCTTCCAGAAAACCATCACACAAGCGGGCATTGCCATGCGTACAGATATTAGCCGTCGCAAAGACATCACCCTCCACTTTATAGAGGGCAATATCAAGCCCCCTGGCCATAACCCCGACCACTTCACCCTCAGGCAGGGCATCATCGGCCAAAGCATCAAACCATGTTAAATCAGTCATAGGCAACCTCAAATCGGATAAATAATGGAATTAGGGATCATTTCCGTATCATAGATACATTCCCGTGATGCAAATTTCAGCCCCTCTGATGTCCGCACAACCACATCAATGTAACGGCCCACATTATAGACAATGGACGGCTCACTGAGTTTTGTACGAAAGACCGCGTAATTGGCCTCGCTCTCAATACGGTCTTTCTGCCACTTGCGCACAGCCGGCGCACTGACCACATGGCGTTGATAATAGGGATCATGGAACAGGGTTTCCCGCACCCCGTAAACCCGGTCTTTCAACATGGCCTTGCTTTCAAAAGCCAATGTGGCCAAGGGGAAGCCGCGTTCGTAATTTTCGCGGGGTTGCAGGCGGTAAATGCACTCATCAATGAAGAATTCGGGCCAGTCATCCCAATTGCCGGAATCAATGGCCAAAGCATATTCGGTATAAAGCTGGGTCAGCTCGTAATAATCCTGAAACTCCATATTATGCCTCCATCACTTTGCGCCAGTAACGATACATGCCCCGGATCAGGGTTTCTGTAACCATATGGTCCGTGTCGCCCACCTCGCGCCCGCCAAGCTCCACCAGCGTCCGATGTGACGGGTTGCTGTCAAAGCCTTCCTGCGAGAATTCAATAACCTCGCCATCATCCGCAGATACAAAACCTGCCGGGCCAAAAAGATTGGCCTGCCGCAACCGGCGGCGGGTCATTTCTTCGCTATCGTCCGCAAAGCCGAAATGCGTCCAGACAAAATCAAATTCACCGTTACCGCGCGGTTGAATATGCCGGGTGGAAACGCTATTAACCTGTTGCTGAAGAATCACATTGGGGAAAATAGTGGTCATCACCGCCGTGGGGCCGCCCCACCAATCCTCCGGCACAATATCGACCAGACGCGGATCATGGAGCGTCATACCGTCCTTGAAGCTGGACACATCGGTCACTTCCCCGGCCTTTCCCGCCGCGCCGCGTGTTGAAATCATCGCCGCATGACGACCATGGTCATCTATCTTCATTTCCGACTTGTTATCCGCCCGCCACAGACCAAAGGTCACAAACCAGGTATGCAACAGACCCGGATGGTAAGGGTCCTTGATATTCTCCTGCATCAATTTCCAGTTTCCCGGGATACGTTGGCGGTTATAGCCCAGAATGGTCAGCTCGCGGCCATCAAAAATCCGGTCGAAATAGGCCAGAATTTTCGGGCCGATATAATCTTCCAGCGATTCAACGTCATGGTCAAAACTGGCAAAGACAACGCCGCCGCGTGTAGCGACCTTTAATTTGGTCAGATTATGATCTGCGGGCTTGAAATCCTTGGGCATGCCGCCCTGAACCTTGCCATCCCGTTTAACCCCGCGCCTAAAGGGAACCCCCTGCAAATCCCCCTTACGGGAATAGCTCCACTGATGATAAGGACAGATAAAATCCGGCCGATTGCCATGGCGGGCGCGACAGAAACGCATCCCCCGATGGGCGCAGACATTCTCAATTACATTAATCGAACCGTCATCGTCCCGCACCATAATAACGGAGCGCTCCCCAACCACCGTCCGCTTGAAATCGCCCGCATTGGGAATTTCAGCTTCCAGCCCCACATAATTCCAGTGATCGCGGTAAAATAAGCGCTCCAGCTCTTTTTTGTGCAATTCCTCATCCGTGTAGACCATAAAAGGAATACGGCTGCTGTCCGTGCGTTCCCATGTCAGTTCTTCTGGAAAAATATGCTGTTCATCGCTCATTGAATTATCCTATGTAACCGTTACCTTGATAGAGCCGATGTCATCGATCTGCCCCTCCATAACATCCCCGGTAACTACGGGACCAACCCCCGCCGGCGTGCCGGTCATAATCAGGTCACCCGGCTCCAAGGTCTCAAATCTGGAGAGATAGGCAATGGATTCCGCCACTGACCAGATCAGCATATTGACGTCTGATTCCTGACGGGTTTCGCCGTTCACCTGCAGGCTGATCGCGCCCTGTTCCGGATGGGCCACGCTTTGAGCCGGGCGCAGGCTGCTGATCGGGGCCGAGGATGAAAAGGCCTTGCCAAATTCCCATGGCCGTCCCTGTTCCCGGGCCTGAAGCTGTAAATCCCGGCGGGTCATATCAAGACCAACCCCATAGCCAAAGACATGATCAAGGGCCGCCGCCTCGGCAATATTATGACCGCCGGAACCAATGGCCACCACCAATTCGATCTCATGATGATAATTGGATGTCTCCGGCGGATAGGCGATGGACACCGGTGCCGCCGCATCCACAATGGCTTGCGGTGGTTTCATAAAGAAAAACGGCAAATCCCGATCCGGGTCCTTACCCATTTCACGGGCATGGGCCGCATAATTCCGGCCCACACAGAATATGCGGTTCACCGGGAAACGCGCGTCACGCCCCTCTATGGTCAGCGTTCGGGTTTCGGGAGCATCAAATACCAGTTTCATAATCTCTCTTTCAGTCTTTTAATGGACCAGCCCAAGGGCCGGAATAATTTCATTTACAATCGCGCTTCTCGCCACAGGCCGAGCATCTGCTGTACCGGACGGTCGGAATAGCTGAACAATACCGTATCTTCGGCGGCGTTAAGCTCCAGCGCTTTCCAGGACGGCACAACAAAAACATCATTGACGGTAAAGTCATGGGTTTCGCCTTCTATAACCGCCTGTCCGCCACCTTCCAGACAGACATAAACCGTGCCGTCCGTACAGCGCGCCGGGCGGCTTTTAAAACCCTGCGGCAGCCATTGGGCAAAAGCGCCAATGGTCGGCATGGGGGACGCCCCGGTGGCCGGGTTGACAAAACGCAACTTAAAGCCAAAATGATCATCCGCCGTTCCTCGCGAGATTTTTTCCAGTGATCGGCGAGTCTCGCGGTAGGGATAGACAAAAACCTTTGTCGGGTCCGAGGGCTGCTGATAAAAATCAACCGGCACCATATTCGACCCATAGCGAGCAAGAGAATCCCCCTCTTCCCGCTGGGGTGTCTGGCTCTTATGCTCTGATTTCTCGGCAAAACCGGCCTCAAAAAAACGTACGGTAGGAATATCAAGACCATCCAGCCAAACCACCGGTTCATCCCCGAGATTGCCATGATCATGCCACGTCCAGGATGGGGTGATAATGAAATCACCGCGCTTCATGGTGGTCCGTTCCCCGTCAACCGCCGTATAGGCCCCTTCCCCATCCAGCACCAGCCGCAAGGCCGATTGGCTATGGCGATGGGCCGGGGCCACCTCACCGGGCAGAATGACCTGCAAACCGGCATAAAGCGATGGCGTGATACAGGATTGCCCCCGTAGGGCCGGATTTTCCAGTATAAGAACCCGCCGTTCGGCCTCCTCTGCCGTAATCAAGTCACCCGCTTCACGCACAAAATCACAAACATCATCATATTTCCATATGGCTGGTGCCGCTGTGGATATAGGCCGTGGATATGGGCTGGGGCGGGACAAGCGCATCCAGCACCTCCCACAGGGGCGTCATGCTCCAACTGGAAATACGGTCATAATAATTTTGCCGCTTTTTTTGATCTTCTGAAGATGTGGCTGCTGTGCCCATTACCGCTTCTCACTTAATATTCAGAGCCTCATACCCGAACCGAAATATTACAGGCGCACCAATTGCTCATTTAATTTCATCGGTTAGGATTTGCCCTGAATCCGTTTTAATTTATCAGGTCTTGAAAGACCGCTTTTAAAACAGGATAGCCACAAGCTAATTATTACGCAAAGCAATATTTGTGATAATCAATATCATCATTATGAATAAATATTTTCTTATTATCCGGATATGTTAAGAGGTGAGGATTGTAACTTTCGCCATAGTAACATTGGTCTCCCTTTTCTAAATAAGCATTCCATACATGCCGTGTCGTCCATTTTATTTTCCCTCTCGCCAAGTTTGACGACATGGTTTATGGCAGGTTTATGACTGAAAGAAAGCTTAACGTACTGAGACAAAGAATGGCCGCAGGGGATTGGCCTGCCGCTCTTTCCTTGGC
>JAADFR010000023.1:8636-17780 GCA_013152755.1 Alphaproteobacteria bacterium | reverse complement strand
TACCGAGGAAAAAATGAGCCGTAGCCAAATCAAATAGTATTCCTTGATCTACAGGATCAAGCGCCAAGGCTTTTTCGAAAAACATCTGCGCGCCCGAAAAATCCCCACTTTGGCTTACAAGTTGACCCGCTGACCTCAACATATTCTTATCTTTGGGAGAGAGCTCTGCTACATTGCTTACAACCCTGCACGCGTCCTGCTGTCGATGTAAAATCATCAATATCCGCGCCTTTTGCATAAACAAGTTGGCGTTTTTCGGTGCCCCACTTATAGCATTATCAATCAAATTCAGGGCCTTATCATTCTCCATATTAATGACTGACACTTCACTGGCAAAGAAAAGAACCGCCGGATCTTCCGGGTATTTTTTCAACAAATCCTGACTTAATCTGGTTGCATCTTCATTTCTTCCCAGACTTAGCAAGTGAAATCCTTGCCCAACCTGCTTTACGCCTTCTTGCCGTTCAGTATTTAGTTTTCCATTATTTACTAATGTCATTCTTTTTCCTATTTTTGACTATCAAATAATTGGCTTATCGATCCAAGCTGTTTCTCAAAATTGCGCCAACGGCCAGAGGATTTCTGGTATAATGGCTCTCGCACCTGCCAGACACTCGCGGTCTTGACAATATTATCGAGCTTGTGGAAATTCAGGCATTCATCGCGCCATTCCAAGCCACAAAAAGACAACATATCTTCTATGACAGGCCTTGGGTCCGTCACCAGATCATCATATTTCAGCTCAAAAATATTGTCCCCAAACAAAGTTTTCCAATGCGTCATCAACGTCTCACATTGCTGATAATAATGAGCCGTATTCTGCAAATCGGTGGCATAATTCATGGCATTTCCTAAACGCAGGAAATAAACCGAAAGACAGTTATCCAGAGGATTACGACTGGTATAAATAAATTTTGCCTTTGGAAACAAACTCTTGAGCAGCCCAAGGTGCAGAAAATTATCAGGCCGTTTATCGGTGATATAATCTGCATCCGGAAAGCATTTGGTGAGATGATTCATATAATCCCGCGCCAGACCGTCCAGTTTATCCCGCTCGATTTCCATCAATGACGCCGGATATGGTGTGAGCCTGTTTTTTATCTCACGAACAAAAAAATCAACCTCGCCACCGGCGGTAACCTTTGGGTGACTGGCCAGAATCTGCTCGGTCAATGTGGAGCCCGATCTGAACATCCCGCAGATAAATATGGGTGCCGCATCGGAAACGGGCTCAATGGCCTCAAACCAGTCTTTGGAAAAAACTGTGGTCAGGTCATTGATCATTCTTTCCTGTGCAACCCGGTCATAGGCCGTAACTGTCTGCTTGTTGCATTCGTTGGCTTCTTGATAACTTTCAAACGCCTCGCCATATTCCTCACAGTCGTTCAAAGCCTTGCCCAAAGCAAAATAGAGATTGGTTCTGGTGGATATATCAATAGTCAGTTTCCGGGCCGCCCGTTTCATCCTGCGGATCATCGGGTCATGGGGGTCGGTAAATTTCTTCACATCTCCCAATCGGGCCAGCGCCGCATAATAGAAGGGGTCCTGATCAATTATCTTCTGAAATAATTTCTCTGCCGCCGCCCTGTCTCCCGCCTCTTCATGAATATTGGCCAGATTAAACATGGCAGATATATATTTCGGATTAATGGACAAAGCCTTTTCCAGCGCCGCAATAGCCCGGTCTTCCTTTCGCAAATGATCTGAATATATAACGGCCAGATTCAAATGCACTTCTTCCGGTTGTTCTATGCCGTGCCGCAAAGAATTTTCATAAGAAGCCAGCGCATCCTCAAAATATCCATTTTGTCGCTGCAGATAACCTAGATTATAATGGGCCACCGCCAGTGCGGGCTGCTGGGTCAGCAATCTTTGATAACAGGATATGGCCTTGTCGCTTTCACCCATCTGGGCATATAAACCAGCCAGTGTTTCATAATATGATGGTTGCTTTGGCGCGACATTAATCAGTTTTTCCAGACAATCCGCTGCCAATTTGTCCTGCTTTGTCTGCAAATATAGTTGCGTCAAAGACTGATAGGCCTTTTCAGCCTGCTGAAACAGGCCTTTCGCAAGCAAGGCCTCTGCCACTATGCGTTTTTCCTGAAACTGATCTCTAGTATTGGCCAATGGGCGGCAGCTCCGTAAAGTTTATTTTCCGTCCCCAATATAGAACAGTTACCCCCCATATGAAACATGAGAAATCACCAATTACAAACAAAAAAGATCTGTATTACCGCCGGTGGCCACCGTGTTGATGGTCAGGGTTTTTTCGGTGGCAAAACGGAACATGTAACGCGGGCCGCCAGCCTTGGGGCCGGTTCCGGATAACCCTTGCCCACCAAAGGGTTGTACGCCAACCACGGCCCCGACAATATTCCGGTTAACATAGGTATTGCCCACATCCAGCTTTTGGAAAATCGCCTGCGCCGCCCCCTCTATCCGGCTGTGAACCCCAAGGGTCAGGCCAAAACCGGTGGCGCGGATTTGTGCCAATACGGCGTCCAAATCCCGGGCCTCATAGCGTATGATATGTAATATGGGACCGAAAACTTCTTTGGTTAACTGGTCCAGTGATGTGATTTCATAAATACGCGGGGCAAAAAAGGTGCCGTCCTTGCAGGAGGCCGTCATCTCAACCTCGGCCAGTTTCACGGCTTCGCCGTCCATTCTGGCCCCATGATCCAGCAACATTTGCCGCGCCTGTGCATCAATCACCGGCCCCACATCGGTGGATAGTTTCATGGGATCTCCCATAGTCAGGCAGGCCACAGCCCCGGTGAGCATCTCAATAATCCTGTCGGCCACCTCCGTCTGAAGATATAACACACGCAACGCCGAACATCGTTGCCCGGCGGATTGAAAGGCAGAGGAAATCACATCATCCACCACTTGCTCCGGCAGGGCGGTGCTGTCCACGATCATCACATTCTGACCGCCGGTTTCGGCAATCAAAGGAACGATGGCCCCGTCCCGGCCTGCCAGACTGCGGTTGATATTCTTGGCGGTTTCCGTGGAACCGGTAAAGGCCACGCCGCTAATTCGCTCATCCGCCACCAGTTTGGCCCCAACATCTCCCGCCCCCGGTAGCAGGTGAAGTATATCCCCCGGCACCCCGGCTTTGTGAAGTATTTTCACCGCTTCCACACCGATAACCGGAGTCTGTTCGGCGGGTTTGGCGATGACCGCATTGCCCGCCGCCAGAGCCGCCGCGATTTGCCCAACAAAGATAGCCAACGGAAAATTCCACGGGCTGATACAGAGGAACGTCCCCCGCCCATGAAGGGACAGCTGATTATCCTCCCCCGTACAGCCGGGCAGGACAAGGGGCTGGTCAAAATTCTGCCGGGCCTGCACAGCGTAATAGCGCAGGAAATCCACGGCCTCGCGCACCTCGGACAAGCTGTCCCCTATGGTCCGTCCGGCCTCGGCAGTAATGATGCCCATCAGGCGCGCCCGCGCGTCTTCCATCAAATCAGCAGCCTGCTCCAGTATTTCCGCCCGGGCCAGCCCGCCAAGGCGGTCCCATGATTTTTGTCCAGCTGAGGCCTTATCCAGAGCAAGGTCAATATCCGCGTCTGTAGCGGCGGCGACCTTGCCAATGGGCTTCAGGCTAGCCGGATTAATCACATCTTCCGTGGGACGTCCCGTGATCTCCTCACCGCCAACAATTGGCCCTGCAGAGTGGTTTTCTCCGGCGGCCTTTGTCATTTCTGCGCGCAATTTAGCCACCTCATCCGGGTCGTCCAGATCAAGGCCCATGGCATTGCGGCGCGGGGCAAATTCCCGGCCCGATGCGGATAATATATCCACCGGCAGGGGGATTTTATCATGGCGGCGGGGGCTTGCCGCCTCAACCAGTTCGATGGTGTCCTGCATCAATTCCTCCACGGCAATATTCTTGTCCATAAAACGATTGACAAAGGAGCTGTTAGCCCCGTTTTCCAACAAACGCCGCACCAGATAGGGCAGCAAATCCTTATGGGCGCCCACCGGGGCATATACCCGCATATTCACTGGTGGCGAGGTCATATCCTGTAGCTGATCATAGAGCAGATGGCCCATGCCGTGGAGCCGCTGAAACTCGAAATCACGGCTGTCCCCCGCCAATTCCAGCACCAGCGCCGCCGTATAGGCATTATGGGTGGCAAATTGGGGGTACAGCACATCCCGCGCCGCCATCATCCGCTCGGCGCAAATCTGATAGCTCAGGTCGGTGGAGGGCTTGCGGGTATAGACCGGATAATCAGGCAAGCCCATTTCCTGAGCATGCTTGATCTCACTGTCCCAATAGGCCCCCTTGACCAGACGAACCATAAATTTACGGTTCAGATCACGGCCCAAAGCAATCAGCCAGTCAAGAACGTAAGGCGAGCGCTTCTGATAGGCCTGTACCACAATGCCAAGGCCGTCCCAATTCGCCAGCTCCCCATCCCGGGCCAATGCCGCGAATATATCCAGCGAAATATCCAGCCGCGCGGCCTCCTCCGCATCAATGGTAAAGCCAAGCCCCTGTGCTTTGGCCGACAGGGCAAGGCGGCGCACCCTTGGGTACATATCCGCCATCACCGTCTCTGCTTGGGCAAATTCATAGCGGGGATGCAGGGCCGAAAATTTCACCGAAATACCGGGGGCCTCATAGACATTATCCTTGTCGTTATCTGCGCCGATCTTCTCGATCGCCAACTGATAAGCGTCAAAATATTGGGCCGCGTCGGCCAATGTCCGCGCGCCCTCACCCAGCATATCAAAGGAAAACCGAGTTTCAGGCCGGTTTTCCTGTCGGCCCCGTTTCGCCGCTTCTTCTATGGTGCGGCCCAGAACATACTGCCCGCCCATGATGCGCATGGCCTGCATCACGGCACTGCGGATTAGTGGTTCGCCGGATTTTGCCACCAGACGCTTCATCCAGCCGGAAAAATTTTCCGTCACATCACCGCCCAGATTGATCACCTGCCCGGTCATCATCAGCCCCCATGTGGAGGCATTGACGAACAGGGACTCGGATTTCCCCTTATGATCGGACCAGTTACCGGATTTTATTTTCTCGGCAATGAGCCTGTCCGCTGTCCAGCCATCGGGCACCCTGAGCAAGGCCTCTGCCAGACACATGAGCGCCACCCCCTCCCGATTGGACAGGCCGAATTCCTGTAGGAAAAAATCCATCGTACCCTGCCCATCGCTCTTGGTCCGCGATAGCCTCACCAGATCACGGGCCGAGGTTACAATCCGCATACGAGCGTCATCGGACAAGCCGGATGTCTCCAACATATGGGAAATGGCTTGTTCCTCATCGGCATGGGTCATGGCGCGTATTTTTTTACGGATTTCAGCAAGTGTGGTCAAAGAAGGCATGTTAGATTCCAACTATTGTTAACTTTATATGCTATAAAAATAGCATAATAATAGTAGAATATCTCGCCTTTTTAGGATTTATAACAATATAAAATCTATAAAAATGGCTAAATTATAGTTTTTTATATAAAACTAGCATTCAACCACATTCACCGCCAAACCGCCCTTGGAGGTTTCTTTATAGGTGACTTTCATGTCTTCGCCGGTCTGGCGCATGGTTTCGATAACCTTGTCCAGTGACACCATATGCTTGCCGTCCCCGCGCAGGGCCAGGCGGCTGGCATCAATAGCCTTTACCGCGCCCATGGCATTGCGTTCAATACACGGCACCTGTACCAGCCCGCCGATGGGGTCACAGGTCAGGCCAAGGTTATGTTCCATGCCGATTTCCGCCGCATTTTCCACCTGTTCCACGGTGCCGCCCATGACAGCCGTCAAAGCTCCCGCCGCCATGGAGCAGGCCACGCCCACCTCACCCTGACAGCCGACCTCAGCCCCGGAAATAGAGGCATTCTTCTTATAGAGCGAGCCAATGGCCGCCGCCGTTAACAGAAAGTCATAAATACCGTCTCGGCCTGCGCGATTATAGAAACGGTCGAAATAGCGCAAGACCGCCGGTATGATACCCGCCGCCCCGTTGGTTGGGGCGGTCACGACCCGGCCCCCGGCAGCATTCTCCTCATTCACCGCCAAGGCCCACAGATTAATCCAGTCAAGGATGACCGTGGGATCACAGAGCTGGCGCTCCTGACTTGAGCGTAAATCCTCATAATGCTGAGCGGCGCGCCGTTCCACGTCAAGGCCGCCGGGCAGAATGCCGCGGGCCTGACAGCCCCGGTCAATACAGCCCTCCATAGCCTGCCAGATTGTATCCATGCCAGATTGCAAATCTGCCGCCGTAATCAGAGCCAGTTCATTGGCCCGCATCAGGTCCGCTATATTCAGGTCATTCTGTTCACACAGGTCAAGCAATTCATCGCCTGATCCAAAAGGATAGGGTACAGGCGCCTGTGCCGCATCCGGTTGATTTTTGCCCATCTCGGCCTCTGACATGACAAAACCGCCGCCTACGGAATAATAATTATCCCGTGACAGTAATGTACCTTTGCCATCAAAAGCCTGAAACCCCATGCCATTGGTGTGATAGGGCAATAACCCTGCCATCAGGAAGGGCATATCCGATGCCGGGTCAAAAGAGATCGTTTTCTCCTGTAACAGATTAATTGTCCCGGAGCTACGCACCTGCGCCGCCGCGCCGTCAATAATATCCGGGTCAATGCTGCCTGGCGCATGGCCCAACAGGCCCATAATGATGGCCACATCCGTACCATGGCCGATTCCTGTCAAGGCAAGGGAGCCATAGACGTCTATATGGATTTTATCAATATCAGAAAAAAGGTCGGCGTTTTTCAGGGACTTAAGAAACCGCCGCGCGGCAATCATGGGGCCAACCGTATGAGAGCTGGACGGCCCTACACCCACTTTAAACAGATCAAAGACACTTAGGAACATACCCTGTCGCTCCGGAAAAATATCCGCAGAGCTACATCAAGCCCTTTGAATCATTATTTACTTGCTACTCACAGACTTATCAACGGATTTGATATGATCCAGAACACGAAACCATTTGTTGGTCTGGCATATCTGCATCGCCTGTGACCGCCCCATGCGGCGGATCAATTGTTTTGCCAATGCTTCTACAGTTTCATCAGCCATAATCTTTACCTACTCTTTTCACTTTAACCTTGAATAAGTTGCCTTATTAACAGTCTGATAATTATCCAACATTGTGGCGATATTATGCCACGACTGTTTTTACGCTCATCATAGTTTGGCCCGTTTACGCCTCCGCCAGAGCTTTGTCAACGCCAATCGGCACAGGTTCAAAGAAAACAATCAAGGCCGCCAAAATGAACTCTGCTACTGTTCCCTAAAATTTCAAGTTTGTCCAGCAATATCAACCGCATACCGCATTTTTTACGCAGACCGCCACCAGATAAAAAGAGAAATACTTTTCACCGACAGAATATATTGCTATACAGCCATTGCATGTAAAATAAAATCTAGAAAGCTGCCCATTATGCAGAACAATATTCTATGAATAGTGATAAACACCGTTCGCTGGATAAAATTGACCAGAATATTCTGAATATTCTCCAGAAAGATGGCCGGATATCCAATGTCAAACTGGCAGAAACCATTCATTTAAGTCCAACACCCTGCCTTGAAAGGGTGAAAAGGTTGGAAAAAGACGGCTATATCAAGGGCTATGTGGCCCTACTCGAGTCGAATTTGCTTGATGCGGCACTGGTCTCTTTCATCGAAGTATCTCTTGAGCGGACAACCACCCACGCATTGGAGGTCTTTCGGCAGGAAATTGGGGAAATACCAGAGATACAGGAATGCCATATGGTTGCCGGCGGCTTTGATTATCTGATTAAGGTCCGAACCCGCGACATGGCCCATTACCGTAAATTTCTGGGCGAAAAACTATCCTCGCTATCCGGCATCCGCAGCACCCATACCTATGTGGTTATGGAAGAAGTCAAAGCCACCAGCGCAATCGCCATTCCCAACCAATAAGACCCAAAAAAATTATGACCAAAATTACTTTTATCTCGCCCAATGATGAGAAGAATACCATTACCGTAAAGACCGGCAGTACATTGATGGAAGCCGCCGTGGACAATGACATTCCCGGTATTGATGCGGATTGCGGCGGAGGATGCGCTTGTGCCACCTGCCATGTGATATTGCCCGATGACTTTATGTCCGCCCTCCCCGCCATGGATGAGGATGAGCAATATCTGCTGGATTTTCTGGACAACCGGCAAAAAAACAGCCGCCTCAGCTGTCAGATCGACATCACCGACAAGCTGGACGGCATGATTGTTGTGGTCCCGGAAATTTAGAGCTTTAACCGCGCAACATATTGATGATACCGGAAAAATCCATATCATCGGCGCTCATTTCGGTAAATTTCTCATATAATTCCTTTGAGGCCGCCCCCAGTGGGGTATTGGCTCCGGCGGAAGTTGCCGCTTCCTGAGCAAGGCGCAGGTCTTTAAGCATCATGGCGGCGGCAAAGCCTGCCTTATAATCATTATTGGCCGGAGAGGTTGGCACCGGACCCGGCACCGGGCAATAAGACGTCAGCGACCAGCATTGGCCAGAGGCCTTGGATGAGATTTCAAAAAGTTTATCCGCCGCAAGACCCAGTTTTTCGGCCAGCACAAAGGCCTCTGACACGGAAATCATCTGAATGCCCAGCATCATATTATTACAGATTTTAGCCGCCTGCCCTGACCCGGCTTGCCCCGCGTGAATAACATTGGCCCCCATATTATCCAGAAAAGGCTCAGCCGCTGCAAAGGCCCCGCCCGGGCCGCCAACCATAAAGGTCAGGCTTCCTGCCGCCGCCGCCGCAACACCGCCCGATACAGGCGCATCAACCATTGCCAGACCGGCCTCCGATGCCGCCGCCGCAACCGCGCGCGCACTGTCCACATCAATGGTCGAACAGTCCATCAGAATAGTGCCCTCATTTGCCGCCGCAATCAGCCCTTCTGCGCCCAGATATACGGCTTTCACATGTTTGCCCGCGGGCAACATGGTAATCACCGCGTCCACATCGCTTGCCGCATCATTGGCGGTGGCGGCGCGCATGGCCCCCTCCGCACAAATATCAGAAACCACCTGTTCATTCAGGTCAAAAACCTTGAGCGTATGCCCGGCTTTAAGGATATTGCGAGCCATGCCGCCACCCATATTGCCAAGACCGATAAAACC
>JAADFR010000023.1:2556-8588 GCA_013152755.1 Alphaproteobacteria bacterium | reverse complement strand
TCGCCCAAATCCGCAAAATGCGCCGCAACCATATCATCTGTCACGGCCTCTACCGTGGCCGGATTCCAGGTAGGATTCTGATCCTTGTCAATCAGGACTGCCCGAACGCCTTCATAGAAATCACTTTGGTAGGACACAATATGGCTGACGATGCGGTATTCCATCTTCATGGCCGCATTGAAGTCCATTTCACCGCCGCGCAGGATCTGCTCAATGATGACCTTCATGCTGATAGGCGACATTTTGTTTAGTTTGGATAGCGTTTTGGCCGACCATTCATGGTCGATAGCGCCCAGATGATCCAGAATGTCCTCTATGGTCTTCTCGCCAAAGGCCGCATCAATTAAATCCCGGAACTCATCCAGCGGCGCGGTGCCGGGGTCCTCGGCGAAAGCCGCAATGACCCGGTCCACATCAGTGGCATCGGTTATGTCTGTCTCCGCCAATGCCGCGACCAGTGCCTCAATCCTCTCTGAGGGGACGTAAGCGGTACCAATTCCGGCATATAAAATATCCGCACCCTTCAGCCGCGCACCCGTCAGGCCCAGATACAGTCCCAACCTGCCCGGAAGGCGCGGCATGAAATAGCTGCCCCCCACGTCAGGGATCAGACCAATGGCCGATTCCGGCATGGCAAACAGGCAGCGTTCGGTAATAATCCGGTGAGAGCCATGAACCGAAACCCCGACACCGCCGCCCATGGTTATCCCATCCAGAAGAGCGATATAGGGTTTTGGAAAATGGTAAATCCGGCTGTTCATCACATATTCGGTGGCGAAAAACTCAGTGGCCTTATGATAATCTTCCGGGCTGTTTTCTGCGAGCGTTTTGACATCCCCGCCGGCACAAAAGGCCTTTTCACCGGCCCCTTGTATTATGACAGCCCTGATGGCCTCATCATCGGCCCACTTAATGAGCTGTTCATCCATAAGAGCGCACATGCCTGTGCTGAGCGAATTTAGGGCGCGCGGGCGGTTCAGGGTGATAATACCAAGGCCGCCACGCTTTTCAAAAAGAACTTCTGCATCATTATTCATAATTTCAGTCTCCAGATTATTACGATACTATAGCCCGGCAGATCAGAAAAATATGTAATGAAAAAGTATCACTCACCTGCCAAAAAAGAAACTGCTGCTCTGCACTATTTCACGGTCATGCGACTATATACGAAGAAAGAAACTTTTAGGGAAGTGTTTTTCACATTTTGGCGATAGGCAAAAAAAAGTCAGCTCTGAAGCTGACTCTTAGTCAAGGTGGGGAGGATGTAAATACAGACTACTTCCGTCGACCCGCTTTATCAAATCACTCTTCCATCACTGGTTTGTGATAATCACCTAACCACCGGTTTGTAATGCCCGGGTGAGGTATTTGGCTATCTGATGATTAGGTTCTCCGGCCTCTTTCAATGATAAAAGCCCTGCTTTATATTCAAGCTTTGCCTTTTCGGGTCTGTTTTGCCGTTTATACAGGGTTCCCAATTTATAATGCGCGTAAGCTACAACAGCAGGCACATCAGACGATTGTATAATATTCTGATATAATGTTGTGGCTTCTTCGTATTGCTCAACGAGTAATTTATTATCAGCGACCTTGATTTTGTTGGAAAAATCATCTGCCGATACTGCCTGTAACGCCCCAAAGTTAAAAAATATGCCGAAAAAAATCAGCTTTATATTGTTGCTTGTATTCATCTTTACCCTGTCAAATTTATTTTTACTGCTTTTATCTTATCCATTGGGTTTATACAACTGCTTAACAAACACAATAAATTGAATAAAAGAATAAACAAATTACCCTTTACGACCCTTAAATAATTAAAAGGTAAAGATGGTTAAAAAAAGGCACAAATCCAGGCGGGGGAAATATCATCGACAAGTGAATTGAAATTCACCAAAATTAAAAATAATAGAATCAATCACTATTTGACAATATTCCCCCGATCAAGAAGCATGCACTTCAGAAAAATATTTATCCCAATAATTTATTTAACCTCTTAAATACATCCTGCTAATGGGGATGGTTTTTCATCTGGAAAATTAGTTGCAAGCGATACTATCCATCACTTTTATGCTTACACTAGTATTATTCCATATCTTAAATATCCGTGTAATAATAGCAGTTTATAAGGTTTATAAGGCTGTCCCGGCAAAAAAATTCATTGCATATAACCTGATAATTCATTAAATTAACGAACGGTCGTTCGGATAATTATTGCTTATCTATCCGGCACAGAAGTTCATAACTAAAAACTGCATCACAGGAGAATAAAATGCCGCCAATCACTGCATGGGGAATGTTTTTTACCAGCACGGAGAAACCGCTGGAGAAACGTGATTTTGTCATTGAAAATATTTCCGATGATGATGTGGTGGTCAAGGTCGCCGGATGCGGCGTCTGCCATACGGATCTCGGATTTATTTCCGGTGCGGTTGGCACAAAACATGATCTACCGCTCATTCTGGGCCATGAAATCAGTGGCACAGTTGAAATGACCGGGAAAAATTATGAAAATCTGTTGGGCAAGCAAGTCATTATCCCGGCGGTGCTGCCCTGCGGTGAGTGTGATCTGTGCAAAGCGGGCCGTGATAATATCTGTCAGCATCAACTGATGCCCGGCAATGATTTCCACGGCGGTTTTGCCAGCCATATTACGGTCCCGGCCCGTTTCCTCTGCGTTCTTGATGATGATCTTGGAAAATTCAAGCTCAGTGATCTGTCGGTGATCGCCGATGCCATCACCACCCCCTATCAATCCATGGTCCGCAGCGGCCTGAAGAAAGGCGACCTTGCCATTGTTATCGGTACGGGCGGCGTGGGCTTATATATGGCCCAACATGCCCATAATGCCGGGGCCACGGTGATCGCGCTGGATATAGACGAGACCAAGATCAAGGCCGTTACGGCCCAAGGGGCTGACTTTGGTATCTGTACCGCCGGAATGGATGTACGGGACATCAAAAAAGAAATCCGCGCATTGGTCAAGGAACATAACCTGCCCCAATATCAATGGAAAGTTTTTGAAACCAGCGGCTCCACCGCCGGACAGACTGTGGCCTTCTCCCTGCTCAGCTTTGCCGGGACCCTAGGCATCATCGGCTTTACCATGGGCAAGCTGGAATTGCGGCTCAGCAATGTAATGGCTTTTGACGCGGATCTGTTCGGCAATTGGGGCTGCAGCCCAAAATATTACCCGCCGGTGGTCAAGGGCGTGCTCGACGGCAGCATTAACCTGCTGGATAATATCGTTGAATATCCCCTCTCCCAATTGAATGAGGTCATTGAACTGGCCAACGCCCATAAACTCACCCGCCGCGCCATCATGGTGCCGGATACGGAGTAAACACATGACATATCTAACACTGGACATCGAAGAAAAATACAGCGGACAGATTGCCGTAATCACCCTGAATGACCCACCCGCGAATATCCTGACGGCGGCGATGATGGCCGAAATCCGAACCTTCCTGAAGGATGACGCCAGCAATCAGGACCGGAAAATGTTAATCTTCAAAGGGGCCGGAGACCATTTCTGCTTTGGCGCCAGTGTCGAGGAACATACCGCTGAACAGGTGGACAATATGCTGCCGGGTTTTCATGTGATGATCGGTGATATTCTGGCCCATCCGGTGCCAACTTTGGCGCAGGTTTCTGGTTTTTGTCTTGGCGGCGGGTTTGAGCTTGCCATCGCCTGCGGGCTGATCTTTGCCGGGGAAAAATCAAAATATGCAGTGCCAGAAATACAGCTCGGCGTCTTTCCGCCCGTAGCTGCCGCCCTGTTGCCCTTCCTCGCCAATGGCGTCACGGCGTCACATATGTTGCTGACCGGGGCTAAGCTGTCCGCCGAACAGATGAAAGACTGCGGCATCGTCAATGAGGTTGTTCCGGCGGCGGAGCTTAACCAATATGTGGCGGATTATATTGAAAAAAACATCCTGCCGCGCAGTGCAAGTAGCCTTCGTTTTGCCAACCGGGCGGTACGTATGAGTGTCAACAGCCTGTACCGTCAGCATATCTGCGATCTGGAACGGCTGTATCTTGACGAATTGATGAAAAGCCATGATGCCAATGAGGGAATCAACGCCTTCCTCGCCAAGCGGCCCGCAGAATGGAAAAATCGCTGAATGACATCCCAGGCCACCATAGATAAACGCCTGACGGGTCTGGATGAAATTCTGGATAAATCCGCACAGCTTATGGCGCGGCTTGGTTATCATGGCACCAGCATGCGGGATCTGGCCGGGGTCACCGGGCGCAGCCTGTCTGGCCTGTATCATTATTTCAGCGACAAAGAGGAACTACTGTTCCTGATTAATCAGCGCGGCTTTACCTCGCTTCTGGCCATGGCCAATGACCTGCTGGGCCAGAACATGACCCCGGCGGCGCGGCTGGCCCGCCTGATTGAAAATCATGTGAGCTATTTCATCGACCACCTGAGTGAAATGCGGATCATGACGTCGGGGGGCATGGAAATGAACGATGAACGCAGCCGGATTTTGCGGGAACTGAAACAGGAATATACCAATCTGGCCCGGAAAATCGTTGGTGATTATATGCGCACCGAAAGCGGGACCGACTATGCCGATAATATACTCAGCCGTAAAACCTTCCTGCTTTACGGCATGATGAATTGGATATTCGGCTGGTATTCCGCCGAAGAACACGGAACAGCACAACAGGTGTCGGAGGATATTTTCCGCACCTTTACCAAAGGCTGTTGCGCCACAGAATGAACTGAAAGAGGTCGTTATGAATATTGTAAAATCAGATATTGATCTTGGCGAATATACCCCCAATGTGGGGACAATGTTCTTAAACAACCGGGCGGATTTTGGGCCAAAGCCCGCCTTTGCCGAACGGGACGGCGATGACTTTAAATATTGGTCATGGGATGTCCTGACCCGCGACATCATTGCCCTGTCCGCATACCTCCTGAACAGCGGCCTTGACCCAGATGATGCGGACCTCGCCCGGGTCTGCTATATCGGCGGCAACAGTTACAAGCGGCTTGTTTGCGAGATGGCCATCATGAGTTGCGGCCTGACCTGTGTCCCGATCTTTGCCAAATATCCCAACGACTTTATGGAAAAGCTGATCACCTTCTCTGAAGCCAGCATGGTGATCGGCGATAATCCTGAAAAGATAGCCTCTTTGAATCCGGACTGCCTTCCGAACCACGTATTACTGACCCCGACCGAAGAATTTGACCAAATTCTGGCGCAGGAGATCAGCCCGGAAAGGGCCGCTGAAATAGAACAGCATTTTAAGGCCGTCCCTAGTGCAAAACTGGCCATGATCATGTATACTTCCGGTACCAGTGGGTTCCCCAAGGGGGTTCAGCTCCACCATTCCAATATTATGAGCCAGCAAAAAGCCCTGCAAATCATGTGGAAGCCGGAGCCAGGCATGCGCTTTTTATGCTATCTGCCGTGGCACCATAGTTTTGGCGGTCTGTTTGAGCGTTTCTTTGCCCTCCATTCCGGCGGCTGTCTGGCCATTGACGACAGTTTCGGCAAGGATATTGACCGCTTGCTGGAGAATTTTGCCCTCATCAAGCCCCATGTATATTTCAGCGTCCCGGTTATTTATCAGGCCATTGTCGGCAAGGTATTGACCTCTGAAAAGGCGGAAAAATCTTTTTTCCATGATGAGCTGAAATTCATCTTTACCGCCGCCGCCGCCCTGCCCCTCAGCACATCCGATGTTTTCCGCAAGAAACAGGTGCCCGTACTGGAAGCCTGGGGCCTGACGGAGACATCCCCTTGCTGTACCCTGACCGACTTTAACATGGACCGCATACCGGGCATCGTTGGCTTCCCCATTCCCGGCGTTGAAATCCGCCTTGGCGAAGATAATGAATTGCTAGTGCGGGGCGAAAATGTCATGAGCGGCTATTTTCGTAACCCGGAGGCCACCGAAAAAGCCTTTTCCGAGGGCGGCTGGTTCCATACCGGCGATATTGGCGAGATCACAGATGACGGGGTTAAAATTATCTCGCGCAAGGAAAGAATGTTCAAGCTCAGCAACGGCGAAAA
>JAADFR010000023.1:0-2521 GCA_013152755.1 Alphaproteobacteria bacterium | reverse complement strand
CGCTGTAAGTTTGTCAAATATGCTTATGTCTTTGGCTCCGGTCAGAAACACCCCTTCATGCTGGTTTTCCCCAACTCGGAGCTTATGGCCGCCAGCGTTCGTAACCAGATGGACGATCCCGGCTGTGAATTTCCCGGCAGTTGCGCCAGCCTGTCAAGCTGCCTGTCTAGCTGTGTTGACGAAATCAACACCTATCAACTGACCGGTTTTGAACGCATTGGCAAAGCATTGGTTATCCAGAGGGAATTATCACTGGAGGAAAATGAATTGACCCCGTCGTTCAAGCTGATCCCCCGCCGGATCGAAGAAAAATATCAGGCCTATATTCAGGTCATGCAACAGCAGGATTATGACAATTTACCCGATGACGCCTACGTCATAGAATTGGATTGAGCGTATGAAAACCCATTATGGCGTCATAGGATTTGGACCGGTTGGGCGGGTTTTTGCAGCCCACTTGGCCCAAAACGGCCACCGGGTTTCGGTATTTTACCGCAACCCCACGGTTCGTATCGCCATGCGGGGTCATCCCCTTGAAGTCAAGGGCGAACTTACGGCCTCCGCAGAGGTCACAGATCTCTATTCCGATATGCAGGCCTTTCTGGATACGGGGATTGATGTCATCCTGATCTGTACCAAAAGTTCTGATTCCCCCGGCATTCTGAAACTGATCAAATCCCTCAACCACCGGGATGATATATTGTTTCTGTCCTGCCAGAACGGGCTGGATACAGAGCATCAGATCAGCGATATTTTCGGCCCCGGCCATGCCCTGCGCATGTCGGTGAATATGGGGTGCGGCAAGTCATCGGAGAATGTGGTCCGGGTCAGCTTTTCCATGTGCCATTATCTGTCCTTAATGCCGGATGTGGACGAAGATATTACCCATCAGATTGCCGATGATTTCACCCGCGCAGGAACCCCTCTTGAGGTGCGGGCCGATTACCGAACGGAGGTTTTCAAAAAAGCCCTGCTCAATTCCTCCCTCGGCAGCCTGTGCGCCATCACCCGCCACACCATGAGCAACATCATGAATCGCGATCCGATGCGCAAAATGGTCGCTCAAATCATAGCTGAAGGCATTCAAATCGCGCAGGCCATGAATATCCCGATCACCGATGATTTTCTGGATCAGGCCCTCAGCTATCTGGAAAAGGGCGGCAACCACAAACCGTCAATTCTGATTGATATTGAAAACAGCAAAGTCACCGAAAATGAATATATGTGCGGAAAATTAACCCGCTACGCAGAAGAATATGGGGTCGAGGTCACCCTGATCCCCATCATTTACAACCTGATAAAAACCACAGAGAGTTAGAGATGAGAAAAATTGAAAAAATTGGCGTTATCGGCGCCGGGACCATGGGGTCCGCTATTGCCCAGCATTTTTTAATGAAAGGCCTGCCTGTTACCCTGCTGGATCAGACAGAGGAAAGCTGCGAACGGGGCCGGGAAATTATCTCAGGTTCACTGGGAGAGGCCCAAAAGCGGCGCATCATCAGTGAAGACCAGTTTGAACAGATCATGTCAAACCTGACCTGCTCCGCCGATCAGGCGACCTTGGCAGATGCCGACCTTGTGGTCGAAGCGGTTTTTGAGGATTTAAAAGTCAAACAAGACCTGTTTGCCCGGCTGGAACAGGTCATCCGTCCTGACTGTATTTTGGCCTCCAATACCTCATCCTTTCTGATCGGCGATATTGCCGAGGGTGCCAAACATCCGGAACGGATTGTCGGCGTGCATTATTTCTATCATGCGGCCAAGAACAAGCTGGTGGAGGTCATCCCCGGCCCGCAAACCGAGGGTAGTCTGATCGATGATCTGGTTAATTTCTATGCCTTTCACGGCAAGATACCAATCATCGTCAAGGATGCGCCCGGTTTTGCCATCAACCGCTTTTTTGTCCCCTGGCTCAATGAAGGCGCGCGCTTGCTGGAAGAAGGTTTCGGCAGCATAAAATATATTGATGAGGTCGCGCGCGCGGTCTTTGGCATTGGCATGGGGCCCTTTGCCCTGATGAATGCCACTGGTGTGCCCATCGCCATGCATGCGGCGGACGGGCTGGCCGGGAAGCTGGGCGATTTTTATAAACCCAGCCAGATTTTATGTGATCAGGTGGCCAGTGGCAACCTGTGGGACGAAGGTAACACCACCATCCTGAACAATGGAACCAATGACGAAGACGTCATTACCTCGCGCCTGATTGCCGCCGCCCTCGGCGTTGCGGCCCAGATGGTTGGTGAGGGGGTTGTGGATGCCACCTCCACCGATCTTGGCACCCGGGCCGGGCTGCGCTGGCCTGTGGGGCCTTTCGAACTGATGAATAATATCGGTGTGGATAAAGTCGCCGCCATGGTCAAGGGGCTGTTTTCCAGCTGGGATATGCCCACGCCCGACTTCGCCTTTAACAGCAATGAGCCCGTCACCCTTGACTGGGTAGAGAGTGCCGTCAATGGCGACAGCGGTTTTGTGATTTTCAATCTGCCCGACCGCATGAATGCCCTTGGTGAGCTGGTGGTCA
>JAADFR010000022.1 GCA_013152755.1 Alphaproteobacteria bacterium | reverse complement strand
AGATTTCAATTGACCGCAGGCCGCCAGAATATCCTCGCCCCGAGGCACACGGATCGGAGCCGAAATACCCGCTCCGAATACATATTCAGAGAATTTTTTAATCTGATCCGCATCTGACCGCTGATAATTGGACCCCGGCCAGGGGTTAAAGGGAATGAGGTTCACCTTGGCATGAATGTCATATTGTCTCAGGAGCCGCACCAGATTACGGGCATCCTCATCGCTGTCATTAATGTCTTTCAGCATAATATATTCAAAGGTGATCCGCCGGGACGCCCGCGCGCCCGGATAGTCCCGGCAAGCGGAAAGCAGCATTTCCAGCGGATATTTCTTGTTAATGGGCATGATCTCATCACGCACCTCATTGGTCACTGCATGAAGCGAGATGGCAAGGTTAACCCCGATTTCTTCGCCGCAACGTTCCATCTCCGGCACCACACCCGATGTGGACAGGGTGATGCGCCGCCGGGACAGGGCAATGCCCTGATCATCCATGATGATCTTCAAGGCCGCCTTCACATTGTCAAAATTATAGAGTGGCTCGCCCATCCCCATCATGACCACACTGGACAGGACACGGCCCTCCACCGGGGTTGGCCATTCGCCCAGATAATCCCGCGCCACCAGAAACTGCATGACAATTTCTGCCGTGGTCAGGTTGCGTACCAGCCTTTGAGTGCCCGTATGACAGAATTTACAGGTCAGGGTGCAGCCCACCTGTGACGAGACACATAATGTCCCCCGGTCCTTGGCCTCATCAGGGATAAACACCGTTTCCACCTCATTCCCGTCAGGAAATTTCATCAGCCATTTCCGGGTGCCGTCTTTGGACGCCAGCGCCTCGATAATTTCCGGGCGGCCAATGGTGAAATTTTCCGCCAGTTTCTCGCGAACATCCTTTGACACATTGAGCATCTGATCAAAGCTCTTAACACCCCGATAATATATCCAGTGCCACACCTGTGTGGTGCGCATTTTGATCTGTCTTTCCGGGATACCAATGCCGCGCAGACGCGCCGCAATCTCATCCCGGTTAAGACCAACCATGGTCTTGTCAGCATCAAGGGAAAGACGGGGGGCTACCGTCGGTTCTGTACCAAGGGGCAACGTTTGCATCAGCGACAGGCCTTGGTAATGGCGTTATGGGCCGCCGTAAAACCGGACAGGGAAAAACGATAGCTGGTATTATTGCCGCGCCCGCTCAGGCCACGCATCACAAGGTTACTGCCCCGCTTCATGGCCTGTGTCATGGCATTATCGGCCTTCACATCATCGCCCCACGCACCGTCGCCTTCAGTAAACAGGCGGAATTTACGTTTTTTATCAACGGTCATGGTCACGCGGGAGTTCTTCTTGAAATTATAGCCAACCACAAAATTGACTTCGTTTTTAATCTTGCGGGCCGGTTTATGGGACACGGTGAGGAACGGGTTACCATGTTTCAGGCTTTTGGGGCTGGCAGATTTCGGAATTGAAATCATATAACAGACCTTTTCACCGTTGCTTTTTTTCAGCTTGAACGCATCCCAGTCCCGGTAAGTCCCCAACAACTGACGATTATCCGCAAAAGCAGAGGGGGCCATAACGCCAACCCCAATCAGGGCGCAGATAAATAGACAAAAAATTCTTTTCAATTGATAACCTCAAAAAAACCAGTTTTAATATACTCAAACCCTAGCAAAATCGCATGTCAGCATCAAGGCAGACGTATATTATTTTACAGCACTCTGCCTGATATAGTCGATTTTATCAGCTTTTGCATGCCCGTTTTTATAATTTTGGCCTTATGCAGACTAAAATATGAAAGCAAAGATAATTATCGACCACTAGAGGAACCCTTATGAACGATAACGACGCAGCCTCGGCACTGGAGTTTTTGAGAGCAGCCGAACCCCTGAAAGATACCCTCAGAAGGTCACATACGGCCAGTGGCCGGGTTGAAAGTACGGCGGAACATAGCTGGCGACTGTGCCTGATGGCGTTGCTGTTTGAAGATCATTATCCAGACCTTGATATTCTGAAACTCATCAAAATCTGCATCATTCATGATTTGGGCGAGGTCATAAACGGCGACATCGCCGCCGTTGATCAGATACCGGGCGAGAATAAAAACCATCAGGAAAGAAAAGACCTTGAACAGCTGACCTCATCTTTACCACAAAATTTAAAAGATAAAATCCTGACTCTTTGGGATGACTATGATCAGGCACAGTCTGAGGAAGCCCTTGTGGCCAAGGCGTTTGACAAGCTGGAAACAATATTACAGCACACCCAAGGCCAAAACCCGCCGGATTTTGATTATGACTTCAACCTCAGCTACGGCAAAAAATACACCGATTTTGATAAGCTGACAAAATCTCTCCGCACCCTCATTGATCAGGATACCGCCCAGCTGGCTCACAAGAAATAAGCGGTAAATATTTTTTTACTACCCGACACTAAAGTCTTGGTTGTTTTCTGATCTATATATAGGATAAGGCTTTAAAAATCTGAAAGAGTGCGATACACCCGTATCAACATTATCCATAGGGCTTTCATCAAGGAGCATGACCAACATGAAGAAAACTTATCCAGACGCGGCGGCGGCCCTTGAGGGGGTTTTATTTGATGGCATGACCATCATGGCGGGCGGGTTCGGCCTGTGCGGGATACCGGAAAATCTGATCGGCGCCCTGCGGGACAGTGGCACCAAGGATATTACCGCCATCAGCAATAATGCGGGCGTCGATGATTTCGGCCTCGGGCTGTTACTGCAAACCCGTCAGATTAAGAAGATGGTTTCCTCTTACGTTGGTGAAAACAAGGAATTTGAACGTCAATATCTGGCCGAGGAGCTGGAGCTTGAATTCAACCCCCAAGGCACGCTGGCCGAGCGTATCCGGGCAGGCGGTGCAGGCATCCCCGGCTTTTACACCAAAACCGGGGTTGGCACCCTGATTGCGGAAGGTAAGGAGCATAAGGATTTCAATGGTGAGACCTATGTCATGGAAACCGGCCTTGTGGCGGATGTGTCGCTGGTCAAGGCGTGGAAGGGTGACAGGGAAGGCAATCTCATATTCCGCAAAACGGCGCGTAATTTCAACCCCATGATGGCCACGGCCGGTAAGGTCACCGTGGTTGAGGTGGAGGAGCTGGTGGACATCGGCGAGCTTGACCCAGATCAGATTCACACGCCGGGCATCTTTGTCCAGCGCATCATCCAGTCAAAAGATCTGGAAAAGCGCATCGAACAACGCACCATTCGCACGGAAGGAGAATAAAGATGGCCTGGACAAGACAAGACATGGCCCGCCGGGCCGCGCAGGAATTGCAGGACGGTTTTTACGTCAACCTTGGCATCGGCATCCCCACGCTGGTGGCGAATTTTATCCCGGACGGCATCAATGTGACCCTGCAAAGTGAAAATGGCATGTTGGGCATGGGGCCTTTCCCCACTGAGGATGAGATCGACCCGGACCTGATCAATGCGGGCAAGCAAACCATTACTGAGCTAGACAGCACCAGCTATTTTTCCTCTGCCGACAGTTTTGGCATGATCCGGGGCGGGCATATTGCGCTCAGCATTCTGGGCGCCATGCAGGTTGCCCAAAATGGTGATCTGGCCAACTGGATGATACCGGGCAAGATGGTCAAGGGCATGGGCGGGGCCATGGACCTTGTGGCCGGAGTTAAGAAAGTGGTGATTATCATGGACCATAACGCCCGCGACGGCAGTGCTAAATTCTTACACGAATGCACATTGCCGCTGACCGGTGTCGGGGTGGTTGA
This sequence comes from Alphaproteobacteria bacterium, assembly GCA_013152755.1. Lineage (GTDB taxonomy): Bacteria > Pseudomonadota > Alphaproteobacteria > Sphingomonadales > Emcibacteraceae > Paremcibacter. The sequence continues at coordinate 18,372 of JAADFR010000022.1, read as the reverse complement.
TATGATTATCTCGGACGTTGGCGTCTTCACCATTGATGAGGGCGGCGCCACCCTGATCGAACTGGCCCCCGATGTGACTGTGGAAGAGGTCCAAAATCGCACGGAAGCCAGCTTTAAAGTAGCTGAAGGCCTGAGCTGAAGCCCTTATTTATGCTGTGATAATTTCCGGCCATTCAGGGGTTGAATGGGACGGTTGTTATCCTGGATAACGGCGCGGAATTGGGCGATTTGTTCCGGTGATAAGGATAATGGCGTGGTCAGAACATGCCATTTGACACCTTCGGAACAGGGCGGCGTGGTCAGGGAACCGTCATAGCCCACAAAATCGCGATTTTCCGGCAACAGTTTTCCGGCGTCCACCATATCCGTCAAGATCACCACCTCACCGGCTTTTACCGGCATATGATTCCATATTTTGGCCAGTTCCCCATTGGCCGCGCCCGGTTCAAACATCACGGCGACGACCGCCAAAGTACCGTCAGCGGCCTTGTGAACCAGATGCATTTCCAGAGGATAGCTTTTGCCCTGAACCGTATGTTCGCTTGATGAATGGAAATGAAGCTGAAGCAATTGATAATCCTGGCCAGCGGACTGTAATTTACTGCCCGGTGCATAGTTAAGCTGGATCGTATGGCCGTTATTAACCACATCGACCACAGTTGGCTGATACAGGGTTTCGATGCCGGACCGTTCCCCGCTAGCGGGGGTAATATCGATGGGGGACTGCGCCTGCCCCGTACTGCATGTGGCAAATTCTGCGGACAATTTGCCCCAGTTTTCAGGCCCGCCATGACCTGTTGAATAATCCCAATGGGGGGCCTTGTCCCCGGACGCAAAGGCCGTTCCTGCCGATAGCATTAGTGCCGTGGTGGTAAAAATAAGAAATTTTCGCATGATATACCCTGTAAATATTGTCATATGCCCCAATCATCTTTTATATTAGGCATTCCGAATACTTCTGCAAGAGCAATCGGATAGAAAATATTCCCATTATTTACTTTCGGCCCATCATAATATTGATATGATCCGCCCATTCCATATAACTATCACCGGAAACGCACCATGAAAAAAATAACCTTCCTTTTCTTCCTCCTCATTATGATGATCCACCCGGCTTGGGCCACAGAAACGCAGTTTGCCTTTGCCGACATCAAGACCGGGCAGGCTATTCTGACCGCTGATGATAATTATTTCAATCGTATGAGCCCCGCTGAAATTGCCATTCGCAGCCGATCGGCCGCCGCAAATAAAACCGCCGATGACCTAAAGGCCCAATATGCGGCCAATGTCCTTGAATGGACCGATCAGGAGAAGGTCCAGATCACGCAACTGGTGGCGGAAAACCGGGAAAGATTGAATGAAATTGCCCCCCTATTGCCCGCAGAAGTAATCTTTATCAAGGTATCCGATCAGGTGGAGGGCGGCCTGCCCCACACCCGCGCGAATGCTATTGTCCTGCCCCTATCCGACAAGCCTTTGACGGAAAAGCTATTCTATCATGAGTTATTTCATGTGTTGTCCCGCAATCAAAAAGCCCGCCATGACAGCCTGTATAGCCTGATCGGTTTCAAATCTTGTAGCTTTACGCCCACAGCTGAAATTCAGGCTAAGATGCTCACCAACCCCGATGTGCCGGCAGAAGGTTATTATCTGCCCGTGACCATTGATGGTAAACCGTCCGCGATCATGACTTTTCTGCATGCGGCCTATCAGGCCTTTAACCCGGATGCGAAAGGCGGCTTTGGCGGCCATTTCGGCTTTGGCCTGCTAAAGGTTAAGGTCAGTGACAGCCAATGCACCGTTGATCCGGACCAAGCGGGCAAAGCACAGATTTTAAACCCCGGAACGGTACCTGAATTTTTTGCCGCCATTGGCCAGAATACTAACTATATCATCCACCCGGAGGAAGTGTTGGCCGAAAACTTTGTTTTTGCCATGACCGGCAAACAAGGCCTGCCAAATCCAGAAATCCCGGCCCGGCTCGGCACATGGCTCGGCCTGAAATAATATTATATGAGTGAGAAGTCGCCCTTTCTGATCGCCAGTCTCTATATGATGGGCTATACCATCTTTTATGCGGCGCTCTGGGCTTGCGTACGTTATCTATCGGGGGATATTCATCCTCTGGTGCTGGTATTTTTCAGGACATTTTTCGGCCTGTTAACCACCCTGCCTATTTTAATACGGATCAAGCTTCCCACTTTTTCATCCGGTCTCTACCCGCTTTATATCCTGCGGGGGGTATCCAATATCGCCTCTGTCGCCGGGTCCTATTTTGCCATCCGGCTTTTGCCGTTGGCCGATGTGGTGGCCTTCAGCTATGCCGCGCCTATATTTGCCACAATCCTTGCCGCCTTCTTCCTGAAAGAACATATCGGGCGGCATAGGGTTCTGGCCATACTGCTGGCCTTTGGCGGCGTACTTATTCTGATCCGGCCCGGTTTCCAGAACCTGAATGAGGGCATGTGGATCGCGCTGGGGGCGGCGGCCTGTTTTGCGGTGACCCTTATCTGTGTCAAGACATTGACCCGTCATGACAGCCCGTCCATGGTCAGCCTTATGGGTTTCGTCGTCGCCCTGCCCGTTATTTTTATCAGCGCTCTGTTCTACTGGCAATGGCCCACGGGGGAGCAATGGGCCTTTCTGATCCTGATGGGTCTTTTTGCTGCCGCTTCTCACCTGTGCCTGGCCCGCGCCCTGTCCAGAGCAGATCTGAGCGCCGTCATGCCCATTGATTTTTCCCGGATTATTTTTGCCGCTCTGTTGGGCATAACCCTGTTCGGAGATCCTTTGAACGGTTTGACCTTTCTGGGCGGCGGTGTCATTCTGGCCAGCGCCGCCTATGCCGCCCACCGGGAGCGTAGGAATAAAATTGCCCAGCGCGAAATGACGTCATGACCACATCTCAGCCCAATAACCTGATCGGTATCGCGTTCATTTTACTCACCTGCCTGACCATGACTCTGTCGGCATTGATCATCCGGATGGTCGGCAAAGACCTTGGGGCCTTTGAGGTGGTTCTGATCCGCTGTAGCTTCTCTCTGCTATATATTCTGATCCTTCATGGACGGACGGGTCGGGCGCTTTACACCTCGCCGCGCCCGCTTTTACTGACCTTTCGCTCGCTCACCTTAAGCATACTGGTGCTTGGGAATTTTTATGCCATCGTCCATCTGCCCCTTGTGCAGGTGACGGCGTTGCAATTTACCAAGCCCCTGTTTCTGGTGATTTTGGCAGCTCTGTTTTTATCGGAGCGGGTGCGTCTGCCCCGTACCCTTGCAACCGTGGCCGGCTTTCTGGGGGTGTTGGTGATTCTGCGTCCGGACAGCGGCTTTCACCCGGTTCAGGTCATCGCCCTGATTGCCGCATTGGGCATGGCCACCATTGCAGTGATCACCAAAAAAATGACCAAAGACCATTCCACAAAAACCATGGTTTTTTATGGCAACCTGTTCATTGTTCTGGTCTGCCTTGGCCCCGCTATTGCTAATTGGCAGACGCCGAATCTGTTCCAACTGGCCATGATCGCAGCCCTTGGCCTGACCGCCTACGCCGGGCAGACATTCATGGTTCAGGCCTATCGCTACGGCGAGACCACCGCCGTTACCCCCTTTGAATATGTCAGGATCATCTTTGTCGCCATTGCCGGCTATATTGCGTTCGGCGAAATCCCGGACCGCTGGACCGTCCTTGGAGTGTTCATCATCGTGGCCGCAACCCTGTTTATCGCCCTGCGCGAAGCCCGAAAAAAACGACAGGCTGCTAAAGTTTAACCTCGACAGCCCCCCTCAAAAACGGTTATATGTTACCAATCAGTAACATTGAAAGCGAACAAAACCATGAAAATTGACGGATTATCAGCCATTGTCACCGGCGGTGCATCGGGATTAGGCGAAGCCACCGCCCGACGTTTGGCCGCTGCCGGCGCCAAAGTAACAATCTTTGACATGAACGCCGAACGCGGCCCACAGATTGCCGCAGACATAGGTGGGCATTTTGAAAAAGTTGATGTGTCCTTGGAAGGCAGCGTCAGCGATGCCCTCGCGGCCAGTGCCAAAATCCATGGCGAGGCCCGGATTGTTGTCAACTGCGCAGGTATTGCCATTGGCGAGAAAACGGTTGGCCGGGATAACGTCCCCCATGATCTGAGCCGATTTAAAAAAACCATCGAGGTTAATCTGATCGGCACCTTCAATGTGATCCGGCTAGCCACATCCCGCATGGCAGAGCTAGACCCCATGGATACCACAGAGCGCGGTGTGGTGATCAATACCGCCTCCGTTGCGGCCTTTGAGGGACAGGTGGGACAAGTGGCCTATTCAGCCTCAAAGGGCGGCATTGTCGGCATGACCATCCCCATCGCCCGTGACCTTGCCGGGCTGGGCATCCGGGTCTGTACCATCGCCCCGGGCCTGTTCCTGACCCCCATGATGAAGGGACTGCCCGAAGAAGTTCAGGACTCCCTTGGGGCCAGCGTTCCCTTCCCCAGCCGCCTTGGTGACCCCGATGAATATGCCCACCTTGCCCAGCATATCTGCGAGAATGCCATGCTCAACGGTGAAGTGATCCGCCTTGACGGTGCCATCCGCATGGCCCCGCGCTAGAAAAAATCATAAAAAAAAGGAGCCGTAAATGGCTCCTTTTTAAACTCTTTTCCTGCTTTAATTCAGGATCATAACATCCCGGTTAAGCTTGCGAATAATTTTCTCGCTTTTATTCCCGCGCATAGCCGCCATAATGCCCCGGCGTGACAGGGTTCCGATCACCACCACATCCGCATCAATATCATTGGCCACATCGGCAATAATTTCAACAGGATCACCCTGCTGAACATGGGTATTTTCCTGTTTGGTCTCGGTATCCCGCAACAGCTTGGCCCGATCCGGGAACTCCATGGAATCCTCATAGGCGTTGACAATATGTTTTTCAGCACCATAAGCAACGGCGATCTGACGGCTCATGGCCAGAATTTTCCGGTTCAATTCCACATAACGCGGATTTGACGTTTGCATATTAACCGCCGCGAGAACTGTCTTGCGCTGAACCTGTGCCCCCGGATATACAATCAAAACCGGACAGTCAGAAATACGGAGCAAGGACCATTTGGCCGCCGACAGATCATTGCCATTTTCTTCGGTCATATGATCGGATATAACGATCATATCAATGTCATTGCGCCGGACACTGCCTAAAATTGATTGATGCCAATCCGCCGTCCAGAACACTTCCGCACTGTAATCTATACCCTCTGCCGTCAACGGCTTAACCAAATCGGCAAACCAGTCATTGTCGCAATGGAATTCAAAAGTATCCTGACTTTTCCGCAATTCATCCATTTCATAGGAAACGAACAGATGAATCTTTATACCGCCCTCCAGAATTCCGTTCATCTTCAGGGCACGCTTCAAGGCAAATTGAGTTTCCTTTGCCGGGTCGATAACCACAAGGATGTTACGAAAACTATTCTTATCTTTAGACATATGGTCCTTCTCTTTCTTCTCCTTCTCAGTGTATTTCAGGCCGAATATGCCCTAAGACAGACTATACACGCTGAAACATTTAAATCTTGAAAAAAATATACATGTTAAAGACTACAAAAAATTGCCCTAGGTCAATTTAGGGCTTTTGGACAATTAAGGCCCTAGCTCATTAATGAATTTTGGCACAATTTCCGTCGCCTGGCCATAATACCCCTCATCAAATACGTCCCTGCCCGCGGTTGGTTCCATATTAAGTTCCACGGTTTTCGCCCCGAAAGCGCGGGCCGTCTGGACAAAACCTGCCGCAGGATAAACACTGCCCGAAGTCCCAATCGACACAAACAGGTCGCACTCCCGCAGCAAAATATCAATAGCCTCCAGATGAAAGGGCACTTCCCCGAACCAGACAATATGGGGCCGCAAATGCCCCGCCTTCCCACAGGAAGGACAGACGGTTTCCCGTCCAAGGTCATCGCGCCATGTCTGCACCGCGCCGCATCCCCCCTCGCAACGGATTCTATTCAGCTCACCATGCATATGCATTAGATTAATACCCCCGGCCCGTTCATGGAGGTCATCAACATTCTGGGTAATGATCGTGACATAACCCGGATATTCCATCTCCATACGGGCCAGCGCCATATGGGCCGCATTGGAGTTCACCTGTTTCACCTGCCTTCGGCGCGCATTATAAAATTCATGCACCAAATCAGGATTGCGTGAAAAGGCCTCCGGTGTCGCAAGTTCCATAAGGTCATATTTCGCCCATAGGCCCTCCTTATCCCGAAAAGTATCCAGACCGGATTCCGCAGATATGCCCGCCCCCGTTAAAATCACTATATTGTTATAAAATGGCATCTTCCCTCATCTGAATTTTGCGTATATACAGTGTAGCATATATGTAGAGTAATAAATAATCAGCTGAGTAAAATGATAAAAATCTTATTTGTATGTTTGGGTAATATCTGTCGCTCTCCCACGGCTGAAGGCGTCTTTCGCTATAAATTGAACAAGGCCGGGATTCGCGACGGTTATCTGGAAAATATTTTCATTGATTCCGCCGGAACCGGAGCCTATCACGTAGGTGGCAAACCCGACAGCCGTTCCCAGGAAATAGCTCTGAAATACGGGGTTAATCTTGATGACCTGCGCGCCAGAAAAGTCACCCGGCAGGATTTTCTCGATTTTAATTATATTCTGGCCATGGACCGGGAGAATGTGCGTAATCTGACCACGATCTGCCCCCCGGATCAGCAGCATAAAATAAAGCTTTTCATGGAATATGCCGAAAAATGCCCCGGAATTACCGAAGTTCCTGACCCTTACGGTAGCGGCGCAGATGAATTTGAGCGGGTTTATGACATTATTGACCGGGGATGTAGCGGCTTTTTAAAATATCTTTATATGCATGATCATCTATAAAGATATACGAATATTTCCGGAAAGACTTGAAATTTCCCCCCACCCTGCCAATATATGCATCAAATGTCACTCTCTGAAAAAGGATGAATATTAATGGTTGAAGACTATAAAACACGTTACGGATCGGACGCGCGCGCCCAAACAACGGCAGACGTAGATGAAGGCCTGAGGGCCTATATGCTGACCGTGTATAATTACATGGCGTCTGCGCTAGCCCTGACCGGCCTTATGGCTTACGTCACCGCCAACGTGCCCGCGCTATATTCCCTGTTCTATACCTTTGGCAAAGCAGCAGATGGTTCGGTTGTCCTGACCGGGCAGACCGGGTTGGGTCTTGTTGTCATGTTTGCACCGCTGGCTCTGGTGTTTTTCCTGAGCTTCCGCATCAATCACATGCAAGCCTCAACTGCCCAAATGACATTTTGGATTTATGCCAGCCTTGTGGGTATGTCCATCGCTTCGATACTTTTCATCTATACCGGGACCAGTATTGCCAAAACATTTTTTGTCACTGCCGCCGCATTTGGTAGCCTCAGCTTGTATGGCTATACCACCAAACGCAATTTGACCGGTATGGGGTCCTTCCTGATTATGGGATTGTTCGGCATTATCATCGCCTCAATTGTCAATATGTTCCTGCAATCCGGCATGATGGATTTCATCATTTCCGTCGGTGGCGTCCTGATTTTTGCTGGACTTACAGCCTATGACACGCAGAGAATAAAACTGATGTATTTGCAGAATGACGGTCATGAACTGGCGAAAAAGAAAGCCATAATGGGGGCGCTTAGTCTCTATCTTGACTTTCTCAACATGTTCCTGTTCCTCCTGCGTTTCATGGGCAACCGGAACTAACGGCATATGTCATAGAATGAATAAAACGGCTCCAAATATGGGGCCGTTTTTTATTGGTAGAATATTGGGACAAAAAAATCATAAAAGCGATATTAACCATTGCCATTATGATAATTTAAAAGTAGTCTCCGCACACTTATAGGCACCCGTAGCTCAGCTGGATAGAGCGCTGCCCTCCGAAGGCAGAGGTCACAGGTTCGAATCCTGTCGGGTGCACCAAATTTCTCTTAAATATCAACTCGTTACCATGAACACCATTTGCTCTAATTAGGGCTTTGTCCGAGTTATGTCCGTGTAACGTCCTCATATCGGGTCTTTTTCCCGCAAAATACGGGATGCTTCCTGATAATTATAACCAATGCCACTATTTCCGCCAAATAATCCACTATCTCCCGCTACACTGACCTGTCCCTGACTTCGGTCGTAGCCATCGCTGTAGGTATAACCACTGTGGGCCGCAAAACTGCCCGTTGTGGTTGATCCACCTACTAGAGTGCTGGCCCCGGCGTATAGGTCAAATCCGATACCAAATGTTGCAAAATAGTTGGGGTTTCTAAATATTGAGGTCCACTCTCTTCCCGCTTGGCTATACTGTATCTCAGGACTGGTTAAATTAAAGATGAAACTGTTGGGATCATTGAGCCAAGCAAAAGCCCCACCCCAGTCTAGTGCCGTATAACCGCCGATTAACGAGTGACTGCCATCTGCCCGGACGATGTCATATATGGTTACTGTTGGTCCGGCACCATCCACAGCGGCATGCCATGATGCTGAAGTGTCACCCTTGACTCCGTACCATATACTTGTCCAGTCCAGATCCCCCTGTGCCAGCCAGCCTTCCAATAAAGTCGGCCCGGGATTATCCAGCAAGGTGCTTCCGGTGATAAGAGCTAATTTATACCCTTTCCTGGTAGCGGCCTTTAAGTGCGGCGATGCCGTAGGCAATCAGGCGTTCGGGGTTATGGCCGATCTGGCGGTAGAAGGCGGGGTTAGTCATCGCCCCGCGGGCGCGGGTGATAACGGTCTTATGTTCGCCGAGGCGGGGGAACTTAGCGGCCAAGGAAAGAGCAGCGGGCCAGTCCCCGGCGGCCATTCTTTGTCTCAGTATGTCAAGCTTTCTCTCAGGCATAAATCTGCCGTAGCGGGGATTTTTAGCTGTGGCGAGAGGGAATAAGCATCTAAAAAGTGTATATTTAATATATATTCGTATATTAGAACATGCAGAAAGTCCGCCTATTACACATAAAATGGGGGCCACTCACGCGACACCTGATTATGTGGACACAAAGATATTATCTTTGACTTAATACATTCTTTTATCTGTACAATATGTTAAAATCATGCATCTAGCGCGAAAGAAAAAAATGCTGAAAGAAAAAACACTATGCCTGAATCCCTTCATATTGTTTGCCCAAAATGTGATGCCGTTAACAGAATACCAGAGGCACGCCTGACAGAGATGTCCAAATGCGGCAAATGTCATAAGCCCCTATTCGATGCACATCCTGTTGACCTGACAGCCGTTAATTTTCAAAAGCACATCACCCGCAACGACATTCCTGTCCTAGTGGATTTCTGGGCACCGTGGTGCGGTCCCTGTAAAATGATGGCTCCGGCCTTTATAGAAGCCGCGCGGCACCTTGAACCTCAGGTCCGTCTGGCCAAGGTCAATACGGAAAATGAGCAGGCTCTCGGCGCACGTTTTGGCATCCGGAGCATTCCCACGCTGGCCATATTCAGGGGCGGCAAGGAAATCAGCCGTCAGGCCGGGGCCATGGGGCTGGAGGATATTATCCGCTGGACACAGGCCCAGCTATAATGTGTGAACTTTTTGCCATATCAAGCCACGTGCCAACCTCAATAGGTTTCTCACTGGAACGACTGGCACAGCACGGAGAGGACAACGGGCCCCGTGATGGGTGGGGTGTCGCCTTTTATGAAGAAAAGGACGTTTCACTGTTTCGGGAGCCGGAACCGGCAAGTGACAGCGCCCTGATACAATTCATTGAACAACATTCCACGCCGAGTGCCTTGGCCATATCCCATATTCGAAAGGCTACCAACAGGTCTTTGGCCAATACCCATCCCTTCATGCGGGAGCTGGCCGGCCGCCGCCATGTTTTTGCCCATAACGGGGCCTTCGCCGAAATTGACAAGAACCCAGATTTTACACTGGGGAATTACCACCCTGTCGGGGAGACGGACTCTGAACTGGCCTTTTGTTTTCTGTTAAAGCGGTTGGCAGATTTATGGGAAAGCTGTAAAGGCGAGCTACCCACCCTGACAAAGCGGCTGGATATTATCTCTGATTTCGCGGCGAGATTACGCACACTTGGTCCGGCTAACTTTCTCTATAGTGATGCTGATGTTCTTTTTGCCCATGCTGATCGCCGACATCAACAAGATGGTCACATAAGCACGCCGGGATTGCACATCCTGAGCAGAAATTGCCGGAATGATCGTCTGACGTTGGCAAATGGTGGCGTGACAATAGCCCCGCAACATCAGAATGTTGTTATGGTCGCCAGTGTCCCCCTGACAGATGAGCCATGGCAACCGCTTGCCGAAGGAGAGATTATCGCTATCGCCGACGGGAAAATTCTGGAAAACAGGTTAGGATAGATAAGATGCATAAATCAGGAACCGCCGTTGGCTTTTGGTCAGCCGTCGCCATCGGTATCGGCTCCATGGTTGGGGCTGGAATTTTTGCCTTGCTGGGTGAGGCCGGGGCCATAACCGCAAGTGCGACCTACATCTCCTTTTTTATGGGCGGTATTATCGCGTTGCTCAGTGGTTATTCCATGGGCAAGCTCGGGGCGACTTACCCATCTTCCGGCGGGATCGTTGAATATCTGGCGCAGAGCTTCGGGGTTGGGGTGTTTTCCGGGGCCATGAGCATTATGATGTATATTGCCGCCGTTGTTTCCATCGCAATGGTTGCCAAGGCATTTGGTGCCTATGCCTTCAGCATGTTACCCGCAGGCAATGCACCCGCATTGCGGTCCGTATTTGCCGTTGCTATTATTTTTCTGTTCGTGGCGATAAATCTGGGCGGTGCGCGCAATATGGCCAAACTGGAAAATATTGTCGTTATGCTCAAGATGATTGTGCTGGTCGGGCTTGCCGTTGCGGGCATGTTTTTCATTGAACCATCACGGCTGGCCCCCTCTACCTATCCCCCGGTCAGCAGCCTGTTTTACAGTCTGGCCATCACCTTCTTTGCCTATGAAGGCTTCCGTGTGATCACCAATGCGGCCGAAGACATGCCGAACCCGGCAAAAACATTGCCCCGGGCAATCATGACCTCTATCGGCATTGTTATGGCCCTTTATATTGCCATCGCCGTGATCACATTCGGAAATCTACCTGCTTCTGACGTTATTGCGGCCAAGGATTTTGCGCTGGCAGAAGCCGCAAAGCCCGTATTTGGATCCATCGGTTTTTCCGTGGTGGCCGTTGCGGCGCTCATCGCCACGGCCTCATCCATTAATGCCAACCTCTATGCGGTGACCAATGTTACTTATCAACTGGCCAAGAATGGACAGCTTCCCGCCGCCTTTGGCAAACCCATCAGGAAAAGCCGGGAGGGCCTGATCATCAGCGGGTTTTTCATCATGATGATTGCCGCTTTTCTGGATCTTGGCGAAATTGCCGTTTTAGGGTCCATCTCCATTTTAATTGTCCGTCCATTTCATCACCCATGTGGGGCATATACGCCTTGTCCATAAAACCGGGGCTTCGCTGATTCTGGTTCTATTGGCGGTTTTTGTTAATCTGGCGGCAATCATGCTGGCCCTGTTTTATGAAAGCACCAGGTCACCTCATATTGTCACCATGATTATGGGCTTTCTGCTGCTGTCATTTTTAATCGAAATAATATTGCGCTTAACCATAAACAAGAAAATTGAGGTCCGTATCAGTCCAAATGAATTAAGACACAGAATGCAAAACTGGTTAGGCCGCCATAAGCCTTGAAATAAATACATCAACCCTATCGATAAAGGGCAATTCCGAAACGCAGGCGGGTATCCTTGCGGTTATAGTTGATCAGGCTCTCCCCGTATCCGGAATATAGCTGACCAAAGAAATACAGGTCACGGGATAATATGCGGTTCAACGGATAAGACAGGTTAACCTTGATATTGCCTTTTCCTGTTCCGGGATTACCCCGCAATTCAGACGTAAGCATCCACCCGTTCGGGCGGCCAATCCCCACCGAAATCAACCCATTTCCCCGAAAATCCCCAATATCCGGATTATCGCTGCGGTCGCCAAGGAAAACCCAGGCGCGAGCGCGCAGGTCAAGCTGCATATCATCGCCAATGGAAAAGGTAGCCCGGGGTTCAATGTAACCAAAATTCAGGCTCCTTGAATCAAGCCCCCCTTTTCCGTTGGATTGATGCTGTACCCCGGTCAAAACGGAAAAATAACGGGCCGATGGCAGGAAGGCCGGATTCTCCAATTCATATAAATAGAAGAGTGCCGGTTGAAACGTTATATCGGCAAAGGGCCGCGATTCCGATGACAGATCCCAATAAGCAGTCTGAGTATAACCAAGGTGAAACCGGCTGGTCCAGGGTATTTTCCGGGTCAGCTCACTATGGGGGTTGATAAGACGGTATTTAAAACTGATCTGAAATTTTGCGTTGGCAGGACTGGTCCCATATAAAAAATAGATCGGTTCATAACCGGAAAAATTCGTAAAAAATGACGGAGGGGCCGCGGCCTCATCCTGCTCAAGGTCGCTCTTTGGCACCCTCTGACCTTCATTCGAAGCCATAACCAGAGAAGAAGCACTTTTCCACTCCGGTGGGATCATAACAAATACCGCATGGTCATCCCCGCCCACCATATCCAGTGTCAGGGCCAAATTCTGACCCCTTTGTATGTCCTCAGGCAAAGTCATATTATAAGATAAAATACGGAATTGCCCGGCCGCCAGTTGAAAGGGCTTTCCCTGTTGGCCAACATCACTCAGGCGCAATACTGTCGCCATCTCTTCACCCTCTGCTCTGTCAACCCGGTTCAGGCGGGCCTTAATGGTCGGGGGCGGGGTGAATACAAGAGCCGGTCCGCTGTCGTTGGTGACATAGATTTTGATGGTCAATTCATTGCTTTTCTGGTCAGAAAATTCGCCCGGTACAGTCAATATTCGGACCTCTGCCCGACTATTCCCCATCAAAAATAAAGATGCGGCGATCATATAAAAAATGCTGGCCGCAACGGACACATAAGGTTTTTTCAATAATTTATATGTCATCGTTTCCATATTCCCTTCAGGGCCTTCGCATGTGACTTCATGATTCTTATGCCTCAATCATTACCTGCTGGCCGGGCACCGGAATGACCGTATTCCACCCCAGCCGTGATTTTATTTCCTGTGACAAGGCGACAGATGCCTCCGGTTCGCCGTGGGTGATAAAAGTCTGCCTCGGGGCCACCTCAAAACCGCCAAGCCATTTCAGGATAGCCGCCTGATCGGCATGGGCAGAAAAACCGCCAATGGTAACGATCCGGGCTTTAACAGCAATTTCATCACCAAATATTTTAACCGTCTTTGCCCCGTCCACCAGCCTGCGGCCGAGCGTGCCCTGTGCCTGATAACCGGTTATCAGAACTGTATTATTGGGTCGGGCAAGACCATGACGCAAGTGATGCAATATCCTGCCCGCCGTGCACATGCCGCTCGCCGACATGATAATAGCCCCGGACCGGATCGAATTTATGGCCATTGATTCCTGAACAGTCCGCGTGAATTTAAGGGTCAGGGCATGGCCGGAACGGGCGTACCATTCGGCCAGCTGGCGGCCTTCTTTATCAAATAATTCCATATGACGTCTGGTTAAATCCGTGACATTCTGTGCCATGGGAGAATCAAGGAAAACTGTCAAATTCTTTACCCGGCCCTGCCGTGTTAAATTATACAGATAATAGATTAATTCCTGCGTGCGCCCAACGGCAAAAGCCGGAACAATGATATTTCCTTTATCCATTCTGCCCTTAATGATCTCAACCAATTCGTCAAGAGAGGGCTGCAGGGACTTATGCAGGCGGTCACCGTAAGTTGATTCCACGACCAGGTAATCTGTCTCATTAATCAGGCAAGGATCCCGCAAAATTGGCCGTCCCGGCTGCCCCAAATCGCCGGAGAAGGTAATTTTTCGTTCGCCGCCACCGTCCTTGAGCCAGATTTCCAAAATGGCTGACCCCAGAATATGCCCCGCATCCCGCAACCGTATCCGAACATTATCATGGGGCGAAAAAATATCGTCATAGGGTTTGGGGACCACCTGTGCGAGAGATGCCTCCGCATCGGCCATCTCATAGAGCGGTTTGGATATATGGCCCTTGTTTTTGCGTTTTCTATTGGCCCGCTCAGCCTCTCTTTCGTGAATATTTGCACTGTCCCGCAACATTATCATCAGCAATTCTGTGGTTGCCTCTGTTGTATAAATGGGCCCCTTGAACCCATCCTTACACAACCGCGGGATCAGGCCGCTGTGATCAATATGGGCGTGGGTTAACACCATAAAATCTATATCATGGGGGACAAATGCAAAATCTTTACGGTTTTTGGCATCGGCCGCCCGGCCGCCCTGAAACATACCGCAATCAACTAGAAAGCGAAGGCCATCCCCCTCTACAAGATAACAGGAGCCGGTTACTTCCCCGGTTGCACCCAAAAATGTTACTTTCATATTTTCTGATCCATTTTATTACCTAAACAGGGGGTTTTCCCTCATAAAAATCACTTATCAAGGCGACAGCATCTTCGGCGGTATCGACAATATGAAACAGGTTCAGGTCATCACGGCTGATAAAACCTTCCTGTGCCAAAAACTCAAAATCCACCACCCGCGACCAATATTCCGCCCCGATCAGGACGATGGGCAGGGCATGGCCCTTTTTCGTCTGGATGAGCGTTAAAATCTCAAACAGCTCATCCAATGTGCCAAAGCCACCGGGAAAGGCCACCAGCGCCCGCGCCCGAATGAAGAAATGCATCTTGCGCAGGGCAAAATAACGGAATTGAAGGCATAGCTCCGGTGAAATATACGGATTGGGGTCTTGTTCCCGAGGCAGGTCAATATTCAGACCGACCGAGCGCGCGCCCACATCCCAGGCCCCCCTGTTGGCGGCCTCCATAATGCCCGGCCCACCGCCGGTGACCACAACAAAATCCCGATGGCCTTCTTCTTCAAATTTCTGGGACACGATGGTTGAGAATTTACGGGCCTCATCATAATATTTCACATATTTCCGGCGGGTCTTGAGAGTTCTTAGCTTGAGGGCCAAGGACTCTTTATCGGATGAATTTTCCAATTCCTGTTGTACGACGGTTATATCCCGTTCAAGGTCTTCTGCCCCCCGCAAGCGGGCACTACCAAAGACAATAACCGTTGACCGAATGCCCTGTTGGCGCATGGTCCATTCAGGTTTTAAATATTCCAGCTGAAGCCGCACCGCCCGCAAATCATCATGCTCAAGGAAATCCGGATCATTGGGTGCCAGCCGGTATGTTTCACTTTCCACCAGCCGTTGCACTCTTTGGGCAAGGTCATCACTCTCTCTATCCCGGGTCATATTTCTGTCCGATCTTTCAAAGGGCTATTGCATTCTTTCCATCCATAATAAGCGATAATCATCCAGATCACACTCCTTAAACTCATGGCCCCGATCGTGCGTGTTTCATAGTCCCCGCCAGCCATTATATGAAGGCCAAAAGCCAGAAAGGTCAACAGGGTTGCCGCTGCAATAAATATGGATAATTTTATTGCCCATATTCGCCAGAGGAAAAGGCCGGCCCCTGCTATGATATAGGCAAAGCCAGCCAGAAAGTTAAACCATAGAACAAAGGGAACGTAATTCCCCGCCGCCACCCGTGCCGGGCCATCAAAGAACAACACCGCCCCACCGGAATAGAGGGTCAATATTCCAAAAAGAATTGCGATTAGGGCGCCAAAAATACCCCAACGGGGTCTAGATGCTATGTCTAATATCATTGTTTCACCTTTAGCAGAATTGAGCTATGATTTCTTTTCTTCCAAAGCAGTCCTTGATATGGTAGTAATTAATTACTATCTATTGATAAGTCAAGGCCTATACGGTGTTAAGACTGATAAGGGTGTAAAAAGGAGACGTAACGATGACCGCAGAAAAGAGTTTTCCCCGGGGAAAAGCAGGTTTTATTCTTTTGGTGGTGATACTCATCGGCGGGGGGTATTTCGCATGGCAGAAACTCAGACCCCTTGATGTGCCGCCGGGCTTTGCCAAATCCAACGGTCGTCTTGAGGCCGAACGGACGGATATTGCCACCAAATTTCCCGGCAGGATCAAACAAGTATTGGTGGATGAAGGCGATAACGTAAAAGCCGGGCAGATTCTAGTCATTATGGACACAGCTGAGCTAGAGGCACAGCTTCAAGAGGCCGAAGCCGCCATCCGGGAAAGCGAACAACAGCTTGGCCAGTCAAAAGCCCTTCTTGCCCAGAGAAAAAGTGAGCTTACCCTGGCAACGCAGGAATATGAACGCTCCCGCGCGCTCGGGGAGAAAGGCTATACCCCTACGGAAAAAGTTCAACAGCGTCTTGCGGTCAAAAACACGGCCGAGTCCGCGATCAAATCAGCCATTGCCGGGATCGCCCGCGCCAAAGCCGCCATCTCGGCCGCCGTCGCACGCGCTGACCGCTTAAAGGAAAATTTGAAAGATTATATCCTGAAGGCCCCCCATAGTGGCCGGGTCCAATATCGCCTGGTTCAACCCGGCGAAGTCCTGGGCGCCGGAGGCCGGGTTCTGACGCTCCTTGACCTTACAGATGTTTATATGACCATATTCCTGCCGATAAACGATGTGGCGGCGCTGGAAATTGGTGCAGAGGCCCGGATTCTGCCCGATACGGAAACCCGTTATGTCATACCGGCCACGGTGTCTTTCGTGGCCTCGGACGCACAATTCACCCCAAAATATGTGGAAACCAAAAGCGAGCGTGAAAAGCTCATGTTCCGGGTAAAACTGCGCCTGCCTCAGGATGTCCTCAAACGCTATGCCAAAAGGGTAAAGGCCGGGGTCACCGGTGTTGCCTATGTGAAGGTTACGCCAGACGCCCAATGGCCTGATTACCTTGCGGTAAATTTGCCCAAGGTTGAAAGCCCAGAGGATGACTGAACCCGGACCAGCGGTTGCCCGGCTTACATCGGTCAGCCATTATTACGGTGATACGGCGGCCCTTGATGAGGTATCACTTCATATCCCGGCAGGCCGGATGGTCGGGCTGATTGGCCCGGACGGTGTGGGCAAGTCCACATTACTTGGCCTGATTGCCGGTGTGCGCAAAACACAGGTGGGACAGGTCACCGTTCTTGATGGTGATATAGCCGTACAAAGCCACCGCAACCGCATATGCACCCGGATTGCCTATATGCCACAAGGCCTAGGCCATAACCTGTATCCGACTCTCACCGTTTATGAGAATGTGGATTTTTTCGGCCGCCTGTTCGGTCAATCAGCCGCGGAACGGGAATGGCGTATTAATGATCTGTTGCACAGCACAGACCTTCATCCCTTTGCCAATCGTCCGGCAGGCAAGCTGTCCGGCGGCATGAAACAAAAGCTGTCCTTATGCTGTTCCCTTATTCACGACCCGGACCTGTTGATACTGGATGAGCCAACAACCGGCGTTGACCCCCTGTCACGGCGCCAATTCTGGGAATTGATTGACCGTATCCGGGGCCGCAGATCACATATGAGCGTTGTCACCGCAACCGCCTATATGGAGGAAGCCGAACGGTTTGATCATCTTATTGCCATGGACGACGGGCAGGTTATGGCCACCGGAACCCCCAATGCCCTGAAGACAAAAACCGGTCAGGATACGCTGGAGGATGCCTTCATTTCCTTACTGCCCGAGGACAAACGCGCCGGCCATACAGCGGTCAAATTACCGCCCCGAAAGAACGTCGATGGTCTTGCGGCCATTGAAGCCACCGACCTGACCATGCGCTTTGGTGATTTTACCGCCGTTGACCATGTAACCGTCAGCATTGAGCGCGGCGAGATTTTCGGTTTTCTGGGCTCAAACGGCTGCGGCAAGACCACGACCATGAAAATGCTGACCGGCCTGTTACCCCCAAGCGAAGGCACTGCCCGATTATTCGGCAAACCGGTTGATGCCAATGATATGGAAACCCGCCGCCGGGTGGGCTATATGTCGCAATCCTTCTCCCTCTATGGTGAGCTTAGCGTCCGGCAGAATCTTGACCTGCACGCCAATCTGTTTGATATTCCAAAATCAGAAATATCCGGCCGCATACAGGAAATGTTGACCCGTTTCGGCCTTGATGAAGTGGCTGATGAGTTGCCCGAGGGGCTGCCCCTTGGGGTGCGGCAACGCCTGCAACTGGCCGTGGCGGTCATTCACGCGCCGGAAATGCTCATCCTTGATGAGCCGACCTCCGGGGTTGACCCCATCGCCCGGGATGACTTCTGGCGTCTGCTGATCGGGCTTTCCCGGGATGATGGCGTGACCATTTTTATCTCGACCCATTTCATCAATGAAGCGGAACGCTGTGACCGCATTTCCCTGATGCATGCGGGTAAAATACTGGCCATGGACAA
>JAADFR010000021.1 GCA_013152755.1 Alphaproteobacteria bacterium | reverse complement strand
ATAACCTATGAGCCTTCCGGGGCGGACTGGTCCATATCTGCGCTTGTGACCAACCTGACTGATGAGCGGTATATTGTTGGCGGCTTATCCACGCTCGGCAGTTTCGGCATTGTGGAGGCTGTTTATGGCCGGCCACGGGAATGGGGTGTCAGTCTGGGCTATGAGTTTTGATCGGCTGACGGATAGTAGATTGTTCTATATAGTCTGATAATTTCAATAATGAGGATAAGATAACATGCCACAATCCCCTGATGATCAGACGAAGGGCTTTCTTGCGGGAATGGCTGAGAATCCCGGGCCCAAGCTATATGAACTGCCGGTGGAGGGGGCGCGTGAATTTCTTAAAGGGGCCTCAAAAATGTTTGAGGTTCCGCCGTGCGAAGTTGGCGGCGTTGAAGACCGTTCAATTTCTTATGACGGCGGTGATTATAATATTCGCCTCTATAGTCCGCCCGGTTCTGACGGGGATATGACGCCTGCGATTATTCTGTATCACGGCGGTGGTTTTATGCTTGGTGACCTTGATACCCATGATACGATCGCCCGTTATTTATGTCTGCATACGGGGTCAAAAGTGATCAGCGTGGATTACCGCCTTGCGCCGGAATTTACCTTCCCGGCGGGGCTGGAAGATTGTTATCATGCTTTGCTCTGGGCGAGTGATAATTCTGCCGATCTTGGTATTGACCCGAAAAAAATATCTCTTATCGGGGATAGTGCCGGGGGTAATTTGAGCGCGGGCGTTATGCAGCTAGCCATAAGGCGCGGTGGCCCTCATATTGCCTCCGCTGTTTTGCTTTATCCGTCATGCGATATGCGCCTTGAGACAGACTATCCCTCGCGGGAGCTTTATGGTAACGGGGATTATTTTCTGGGTTTTAAAGATATAGAATGGATTGCGGACCATTACCTCAACGGTGAAGATCCCGCAAAGAATTCACTTTTGTCGCCAATTCTGAATAATGATTTTACGGGTTGGCCATCAACTTTTGTCATTACGGCTGGCATGGATATTTTACGGGATGAGGGCCGGGATTTTTATGACCTTCTTGTGCAACATTCGGTTAAGGCCCGTTATCAGTCCTATGACGGAACAATCCACGGTTTTGTCAGTTTTGCCGGAGCTCTTGATGTGGGCAAGGTATGCCTTGGGAATATTGTGGACTATTTTAAAGATCAATGATCCTGAAGGACTGCTGGGGGTAACTTTTGAGTATTTTCCGTCATTGCCGTATTGTGGGCTTTTATAGCAATATCGGTAGAAATATTTCTTTTGAGGGAAAACATAACAAAAGGGAAAATTGTAATGGGTAATAATAATCAACGTATTCAAGGGAAAGTCGCTCTGGTTACGGGCGGCGCTTCGGGACTTGGGCTGGCTATTGCCTCTCTCATGGTTCAGCAGGGAGGAGCTGTTATTATAACTGATATTGCAGCGGATCAGGGCAGATTGGCCGCAGAGCAAACCGGTGCTGAATTTATGGCGCAGGATGTGTCGGATGAGGCCCGTTGGCGCGAAGTCCTGAGCCACATATTTGAAAAATATGGTCGGCTGGATATTCTAGTGAATAATGCCGGGATCAGCGGGGATGGTCTCGCTACCGATCCGGAAACAACAACGCTAGATGAGTGGCAGAAAATTCAGAGAATAAACAGCGATAGCGTTTTTCTGGGCTGTAAATATGCCATAGATTATATGCGTAAAAGCGGCGGCGGTTCGATCATCAATATGTCGTCCATTGCCGCCCTTGTCGCCACCCCTTTCATCACCTCTTACGGGGCCAGCAAGGCGGCTGTGCGCCAGCTCACCATGTCAGTGGCCCTGCATTGTGCCAAAAACAGCTCTAGGGTGCGCTGCAATAGCGTTCATCCCGGCCAGATCAGAACCCCCATGCTGGAAAGCCTGTTTGAGGAAGCTGCCAGTCAGATGAATGTCCCTCTGGATATGGTCGTGCAGGGCTTTCTGGAACGTATTCCGCTGGGTGAATTCGGCACAGCGGAAGATATAGCCTATATGGTGTTGTTTCTGGCCTCGGAAGAATCAAAACATATCACCGGTGGCCAGTTTGTCGTGGATGGCGGCATGCAGTTGAATGGCTAGTCTTTTTTGTTCTTTTTTTAAGAAAGAACCGTTCCCTGATCATCCTTTTAAAGCAAGATAGGGCATGAATGTCATCAGCTTGTATTTCAAAGTAAAATGTAATAAACAGGATATATACTTAAAGCTTCTGAGAGGATTTTTTTAGGGGGGGCTCATGCGTATTCTTTTTTTGTTTATTATTTTTCTGTTTCCGATTGAGGCTCAGGCCTTTAGTGATTCTTTATCAAAAGACAATCAAAATGCCGCGTTTGTGCCGATCCGGAATTTGGTGGCTCATGCACAAATTAGTGGGCTGCACCTTAGTCCCGACGGGACACGGTTGCTCATGTCGCGTCGAAAAGGTACCGTTTATGAGATCGTAATCGGAACGGTTGATACGGATGGTTTCACACAGATATTTCAATTGGATGTGCCTGCGGACGTATATTCTCACCGGGCTTTTTGGGCGGATAACAATAGATTTATTGTACAATATACCCGGTATCAGGGCAAATTGCCAAAGCGGTTGGAAGAAGCGGCGATTGAGGTTTTTGCAATTAATTTTGATGGCACAGACCAGTTGCAGCTCTGGTCTGAAAAACCCACCCTGAAAAAGCATAAAAAATCAAAAAGGCGCAAGCGGAAAAAGGCAGTCAAACGGGTCTATTTCCAGATTGTTCATCTACTGCCTAATCAGCCGGATTACATCCTTTTAAGCCGCATCGAAGAAACCCCAAAAAAGAAGAATTCTGAAGAAAAGGATATTGTGACCGACATTTACCGCTTTAACATACGAACGGCGGCTATGGAGCTTGCGACCCCAAAGTATGATGTTAAGGGGGCAAAAATGTATGCCTGGTTGCCGGATTATAACGGAGATATCCGGTTGGGTTATGGTGAAGATGCCAATGAAGATCCCGTCATGCTGATCCGGCGCAACAAAGAAAGCAAATGGATACGGCTTGATAATAACGATCTGTTCAAGGGTGGTAAATTCTATCCGTTACAATTCGGTGTCGATGATGATGAATTCTATGTTACGGCCTCCCATGCAACGGGTCGTAGCGCTGTCTATCGTTTTAATATTACCCGTGGTGAACTGGACGGAAAGATTTTTGGCGATTCCAAGGTCAGCGCATCTTCTATCAACTATTCTTTTACCAAAGGAAAAATTGTTGCAGTAAACCATTATGATGCGGTTTTTGGTCGTACCGTGATGGATGATGACTTTGCCGCCATGCTTGCGGACATTGACAAGGCGACAGAATCCAAGGGTGATTTCTACCTTGGTAGTGAAAGCCTGGATGAAAACAAGATGATTATCTGGACAGGAGACGAGCGTAGTCCGGGCACCGCATGGTTTTATGATAATCTGGTCAAAAAAGCCGTTAAAATTGGCCCCGTAAACCCAACCATAGACCCGGATGTAATGGCGGCAACTGTGCCCGTAAAATATGATGCCCGTGATGGCCTCGAGATACCTGCCTACCTGACCTTGCCGTTGAATTTTGAAGAAGGCAAGCCATTGCCCGCTATTGTAATGCCTCATGGTGGCCCCCACGCCAGAGATTACAAAACATGGGATTCCTGGGTGCAATTTCTTGCCAATCGGGGGTATGTGGTATTGCAGCCTAATTTTCGAGGTTCTACCGGTTTTGGGGGGCGCTTTCTTGCGCTGGGCTACGGTGAATGGGGCGGTGACATGCAACAGGACATTGCGGACGGCGCAAAATGGCTTGTCCGGAAGGGCTACGCCGCGCCAGACAAGATGTGTATTGTTGGCGGCAGTTACGGTGGTTATGCCGCTTTGATGGGCATCATTGAAGACCCAGATAGATTTAAATGCGCCGTTTCCTGGGCGCCGGTTACGGATATTAAACTTATTCTTGAACAGGACGATGCCTATGACAAGGAGAACAGCTGGTATTGGCAGGTAACGGCCGGCAAAAAGAAAAAAGAGCTGAGGGCTACGTCTCCACGCTATCGGGCAAAGGATATTAAGCGTCCGTTATTGCTGATGCATGGAAAGGAGGATGAAATCGTTTATATCGAACAGTCACGCCTCTTGGTCAAGGCGATGAAAAAGGCAAAGGTTGATTACAAATATATGGAAATTAACGGATTGGGGCATCAACTCGAAACCGAGGCGGCCGCAAGTCTGTTTTTTCGGGAAATGGCAGCCTTTCTTGCCAAATATAACCCCACCCGGCAATTAACTCAGGGACATCCAAAGTAACGGTGTCATAAACCGAGATATTATCATGAAAAAATCCATATTTACTATTCTTCTCATAGCCATCAGTATGATGGGTCAGATTCCCCTGTCTTTTGCAAACGATAAGGCCACCGAGGAGAAAGGGGCAGCGGGTCAGGAAAGCAATGAAAAAGCCGCAGAAAGCCAAAATACCCCTATCATCATACCGATCGGTTCTTTTGTTGCGAAGCGCCAAATAAGCAATATGCAAATTTCCCCCAATGGCAAGTCCGTATTATTTACTCTGCTCAAAGGGGAGGAACAGTATCTTCTCGTTGCCGATCTGACGAAGGATGGATTGAAGGTCAGTAATGCTTTGTTTAAAAACAAAGACATTTATGTGTCAAGTCCAAGATGGGCGACAGACAAGCGCATTATTTATACATTGAACTTTCAAACAAGAGTGAAGCGTACAAAATACAAACTTTGGTCCCGTATGTTGTATGCGATTGACCGGGACGCTAAAAATCTTATTGCCCTCAGAACAGACGGCCGCACAGGCACCAAATCATTGAAACATATTGATTCCGCCGATTTGATTAATATTTTGCCGGAAGATCCAGCTCATATTCTGGTGGGAAAATCACGGAACAAAAATTGGGTGCAGGATTATTATAAAGGTGTGATTTCAGACGTTTATATGCTCAATATCAATACAGGGGAAATGGAACTTTACATGCGCGCTCCCAAAATTCGTCGGGTGAGGTTGCATGACTGGTATTCGGACCATAGCGGCCATATTCGTTTTGGTTACGGCAAAGATCGCAAGGGCAACAGCGTTATGCTCATCCGGGGTAAAAACGAGGAGGATTGGCAGCAATTAAACAAGAATGAACTTTTTGAAGAAGGTAAATTTTCGCCGTTACAATTTGGCAGCAAACCAAATGAATTCTACGTTCTGTCGGCTATGGCCACAGGTCGAAATACTGTTTTTAAATTTGATATTGCCAGTGGCGAGCTGGATGGCAAGATATTTGAACATGACAAGGTTGATGTCTCCAATATTATTTATTCTTATAAGAAGCAAAAGGTTCTGGCGGCCATTTATTATGATGAAAACCGGGAACTTGCCTTTTTTGATGATGATTATAAAAAAATGCGTATGACGATTAAAAAAGCATTAGGTACGGATGTTTTTATTCAGTCTCAAAGCAAGGACGAAAAAAATATGATCCTGTTGGCCAAGGATGATACACATCCCGGGACCTATTATCATTATGATGTTGCGCGCAGACACATAAATTATCTAGCCGAGGAAATGAAAGCAATATACCCCGAAGAAATTGCACCAATGGAGGGGATAACTTATGAAACTCGTGATGGAATATCTATTTCCGGTTATATCACATTGCCCTTAAATTATGCTGGAGAACCGTTGCCGACGATTGTCCTGCCCCATCAGAATCCGCAGAGCAGGGATTACAAAGACTGGAACTACACGGCGAAATATCTGGCCAATCGGGGTTATATTGTAATTCAACCCAATTACCGAGGGTCTACTGGATATGGTCATCGTTTCCAGTCTTTGGGGGATGGTGAATGGGGCGGTGACATGCAAAATGACCTTGCCGATGCCGCGCGTTGGGCTATAAAAAAAGGCTATTCCCATCCGGATAAAATTTGCATTATGGGGAAAAGCTACGCCGGCTATGCCGCCTTAATGGGCGTTGCAACCGACCCGGACCTGTTTAAATGCGCAATTTCCTGGGGCGGGGTCAGCGACATCAAGCAAATGTTTAAAGATGACCGGGCGCTGGATACGGACGGGGCTTATTATCAACGGGTTGCGGGGGATGCGGAAAAATCTGAACTTCAGAAGATTTCGCCCATCAGCTACGTGAAAAATATAAGCGGGGCGGTTCTGATGGTTCATGGTGAAGATGATGACTATCATAAAGTGAAACAATCTAAAAATTTCGCCAAAAAACTTAATAAAGCGGGCAAGGTTTTTGATTATTATGAAATGAAGGATGCAGGCCATTCCCTGAATACAACAGAACGCAAACAATTGTTTCTGGAAATTGTTGAAAATTTCCTTGCTGAAGTTAACCCCACTGACATATTGCGTGGATTGAAGAAAGAGGGAAAGCTCGCTAAAAAACCGACAATGACACTCAGCAACAGATAGATGCTTTATAGGCGTTCCATATCAGCGCCGCTGCAAAGGTTTTATACTCATAAGGTGGCCCGAGAATAGAGTTTATTTCGTTTCAAAATATTGTGTTGATGAGTCGGGTTAGCAGATTCATCATGATGTTACACGGGGCTATTTAGAAATAAATATGTCAAAATAATAAATATAATAATATATTGTTTTATTTGTATCGTTAATGTTACTATCATTTACTGATAAAGATGAGGCAGGAAAAATATGTTATTGCAATCTTCCATAGACCCGATTCCTGTTGTTATGGAAAAGGGCGGGGGCGTATCGCCATTCCTGTTGGTATGCGAGCATGCAGGCTTGGCTGTACCGACGGCCCTAGGCGATTTGGGCCTTGCGGATGACAGTTGGCAACAACATATTGCCAGCGATTTGGGGGCCAAACAAGTGGCGCGCGATCTTGCTCAGCAATTAGGCTCCACCCTGATTTTTCAACAATACAGCCGGTTGGTTATTGATTGTAATCGTAAGTATAATGCTGACAGCCTTATTCCGGAAGCAAGCCATGGGACAGTGATTTCTGGCAACTGTGGCCTTGGTGAGAAGGACCGGATGGCGCGCATTAATGAAATTCACATGCCCTTTCATAAGGAAGTCGCCCAGGAATTGGATAGAAGGAAACGTCAGGATATGCCGACTATTCTGGTGTCAATTCACAGCTTTACGCCTAAGTTAGGCAATGAAGAAAGACCGTGGCATATTGGGGTTCAATATGCAAAAAATCCGGCCTTTGCGAATATTGTTTTAAATATCCTGCGGGAAGATACAGCTCTATGTGTGGGCGATAACCTGCCGTGGCCAGTTAATGAGGCAGATGATTATACTATTCCCATGCATGGGGACGGGCGCAAAATGCCTTACGTTATGATTGAGGTAAGGCAGGATTTAATCGCAACACAGGAAACGCAAAAATCCTGGGCCGAACGGCTTTTCCAGACACTCCAGCGGGCTGGCGCAGAATATTATTCACGAAGGTAACCTGATTAATTAAGTGTCCCCGGGCCCCGATAACAGGTATAATATATTTATAAACAGAAGGAAGAACAGTCATGCATGTGAGAGAGGTTCGTACCGCATCTGACGCCAAAAAGATTATCATTGAGCGCGACGTTAAGACAATTAAAATCGCAGTTAATGATATTGATGGCATATTGCGGGGCAAATATATATCGCGGGATAAATTCCTGTCACTCCTTGAGGGGAAACTGGGTTTTTGCGATGTTATTCTCGGCTGGGATTCAAATGATATTTTATATGACAATTGCGCGTACACGGGTTGGCATACGGCCTATCCGGACGCGGAAATAAAACTGATATATGACAGTTGCCGGGAAGCGCCGTTTGAAGATAACGTCTTGTTCTTTCTGGCGGAGTTTGTCGGCCCTGCGGCGGCGATCTGCCCCAGGCGTACCCTTGGGCGGGTGTTGGACAAGGCAAAAAGCATGGGCTATGATGTGACATCAGCCTATGAATTTGAATTTTTTGTCTTTGACGAGACGCCGGATACGGTGCGGGAAAAGAACTATAGGAATTTAAAGAATCTTACCCCCGGAAATTTTGGCTATTCTGTTCTTCGGTCCTCGGTCCATAATGAATTATATCATGACATGATTAATATGTGCCGCGAGATGGACATGGAAATCGAAGGCCTGCATACGGAAACAGGCCCCGGCGTTCTTGAGGCGGCTATCCGATACGGCGCGGCGATGCAGTCGGCGGACAAGGCGACCTTATTCAAAACTTTCATAAAAGTTCTGGCGCAAAGGCGGGACTTGATGGCCACCTTTATGGCGAAATGGTCAGTGGACTACCCCGGCCAGTCGGGTCATATTCATATCTCGCTTCAGGATGAAAAGGGCGGCGGTGTTTTCTATGATAATACCAAGCCCGATAATATATCGGATCAGATGCGCTGGTTTATTGGCGGGCAACAGAAGCTGATGCCGGAATTGCTGTCGATGGTGGCCTGTACGGTGAATTCATTTGCCCGGCTTGTGCCCGGTCAATGGGCACCGACCGACGCCACATGGGGGGTTGAAAACCGTACCTGTGCCTTGCGGACAATTGGCGGTGGGGAGCAGTCCACCCGGGTGGAATATCGCATTTCAGCATCGGATATAAATCCCTATATTGCCGGGGCGGCGGCCATTGGCAGTGGCCTGTGGGGCATTGAAAATAAAATTGAACCGACCGCGCCGATTTCTGGGAATGCTTATGACCATGCGATGCCCGCTGAATTTACCCTGCCCGCAACATTAGGGGCGGCGGCGGATCGTTTGCGGACTTCAGAAGCCGCCAAGGAATTATTTGGCGATGCGTTTGTTGAACATTACGCCAGCACCCGTGACTGGGAAGAACTGGAAGCCCGCAAAGCGGTTACAGACTGGCAGCTTCAGCGTTATTTCGAAATTATTTAGGCCCTATCAGGTCGCTGTGCAGGGGTAGGCGCAGGGCCTCAAGTTTTTTGATGCGGTCGTTAATTGATGTGTGATTGCGCTCGCTTAATTTTGCCACAATAGATTCCAGCAGGACAAGCGTGGACACCGCCGAATCCCATTGAGAGGGGACAGCGGTGGGCATGGGAAATATATGATCCGCAATGGCCGAGATCGGCGACAGCCATTGATCTGTAAACAGAATAATCTGAGATCCCCTCTTTTTTGCCTGCTCACAGAAAAGCAAAATATCTCTCTGGTAGCGTCTGACGTCAAAGACGATGATAATGTCTTTAATGCCAAAATCATAAATTACTTCCGGCCAGGTTTCCCGTTGCTGGGGAACGATATTCACATGGGCCCGCAAAATATGCAGGTGAAAATAAAAATACCGGGCAAGGCTGTCCGTGAAACGCCCACCAATAAGAAAAACCGGCCTGCTCTCATCGGAGAGCAGGGAAATAACCGCATTATATTCATTGTTGTTAACCGACATATGAGCCAGTTGGA
>JAADFR010000020.1 GCA_013152755.1 Alphaproteobacteria bacterium | reverse complement strand
TTGGTGGATTTATTCTTGTTGCGCACATAAACCTGACTGGCCGGATCATCGCCCACCAATACCACGGCCAAACCGGGGGTCAGGTCATGCTGTTCTTTCAGGATCGCTACCTGACGGGCCACATCCTTTTTCAAAGCGGCGGCAAAGGCCTTGCCATCAATCACATCTGCGCTCACGGGGTTATATCCTTTATCCATTGTTCAAGTTTCGCGGCCAGCATCCCGCTGTCGCCCTCTATCAATAATTGTTTATTACGATTTGTCGCCCCCGATGCAACAGAAATATCTCCCGCCGGTATTTTTAGGGATTTGGCCAGCATTTTGATCAGGCTCTTGTTGGCTTTGCCGCCCTCCGGCACAACGGTCACATAGACCTTTAAGTGCGCCGCACCATCCGCCGTTTTTTCCACCGGGCCAAAGCGGTTCTTTGAGGCCTTTGGGGTCAGACGCACCGCCAGCCGCATACCTTTGGGATGGGGCGTGATGGGCATTCTTCGTTACGCGAGATTATATAGGATACGCACCAGAATCATTCTGGTAAATTCAAGGGCGATAAACAGGAATATGGGGGAAATATCCATGCCCCCCATGCTGGGCAGGAAATTACGGATCGGGCGCAGCATAGGTTCAAAAACTCTATACAGCGTCCCCATGACCATGCTGATAATTTGATTATGGCTATTGACCACCGCAAAGGATACCAAAAGCCCCAGTATAATATAAGCCAGCAACCCGAAACGGACAATTCCGAAAAGGGTATTCACCAGCCAGATCAAATCATATGCATAACCGCCCATATTTCTGCCATCTCCTGTTAAGACATGATGATAGATTTAGTGCGGATAGGTCTTGAGTTCAATAGCTAGTTTGGGCCAGAAAGGAAAAAAGGCGGCAAGAATGGACCCAATTAAGGGCATTTCGTGGTATTTTTAGGTTTTTACTAGGCAAATTCGCCCTATTGGCGGGATAAAAGTAAAATGTTATCTTTACATTACGGTTTTATTAACTGATTCTTTATATTCTAATATATTGGGGATATAGTGAGAGCAGGATTTTTTAAGGTGCCCGATGGCTGACTTTAGTTCATTCCGATTGATTACTTTCGACGCAAATTTGCTCGGGTCCTATTTCAATGCCCAGGCCGTCACCCGGACAGTTGCCGCTATTCAAAATTCATCCCGCCGTATTGAGCGTGGCCCCGCCGTCATCACCCCCTGGGATCAGACAACCAATCTCGGCGCTCAGACATTGGCCGGGAAATTCAATGCGGTACGCGGCAAGTCCAGCTTTATTGACCTGAATGTCAAAAGCGTTACCCAAACCAAGAATAAGGATGAGCGCGCTCTTTTCGCCCTCTATCAGGCTCTGAATGATTTAAAAACCATTGCCGATTACAGCGCGGATAAAAATACGCCCTCAGCCCTGCTGGCCAATTTAAACAACCAGTTTCGGAATGGCCTGGGACAGGTTCAGGACTATATTCGTGGTGCAGAGCTGGACAAGCTATCGCTCATATTCGGAAAAAAGATACCCCGGGTGGAAAGTGATATAAACCTTGGCAAGAACAAAGCAGATATTATCGGAACCACCCTTCCGGTCAGCTCCAAAACCCAGATTATTCCGGGCCTGACCGGCACAGAAGTTTTCACCATAAATCTGAATAAACTCACAGCCAATGACAATATCACCGTTGATCTGTCACAAATGACCACCCCGCTCAGTCTGGGCGGTCTGGTGACCTTTATCAATCAACAGATCAATGCGGTTACGGTTACGGATGTTAACGGCAATCCGGTCAAGAAATACAAATCCTCTGTTGCTGCCGAGGAAGTCAGCACCGGAAAATTCGCTCTGAAATTCAATGTTATAGGCGGTGAAAAAGTTACCTTGACCGCTCAGGCCTCTGAACCCGCGCTTTATATTACTGGCAGCCAGAAAGACGCCGGGCTAAACAAGGTTGAAACCGGCACCCTGACTAAAATACGCGGCCTTGGCACCACTTTGCCACTCACGGAATTTTCCCGGCAGGTGGCGGGAACCGATCAGGCCAACTTCATCCCGCCGCCACTGGACAAGAATGGTAACCCGACCGTTGTCCCGGATACGGTTTTTGACACAAAAGCCACCGCCTCAGCGGTAGACAGTCAAGGCAATGTCTATGTGGTCGGTAACAGCAAGGGAGATTTCGGCAACCAGATTAACGGAGCGAGCGTTCAGGATGTCTTCCTGAGCAAGTATGATGCCGCCGGAAATCTGATATTTTCCCGTCTGTTGGGCGCGTCTGGCACAGCGAAGGCTTTTGACATCGCCATTGACAGCAGTGACAATATATTCGTCGCTGGTCAGGTGGACAATGAATTGACCGCCACCGACACCTTCAGCGGTTTTGACAGTTTTGTCACCAAATATGACAAGACCGGGCTGGAACTCTGGACCCAGCAACAGGACACCCTCGCCACGGATCAGGCCAACAGCCTTGCCATTGATGCCGCCGGGGATGTTTATGTCACTGGCTCTATTTCAGGTCGCCTCAATGCCACCACCACCGCGGGCGGCGGCTCTGATGTTTTTGTCACCAAACTCAGCGGCCTGACCGGGACTCTGACCTCCGCAACCCAGATTGGCGGCACCGGCACAGAATTTGGGCAAGCGGTTGCCATCGCCGGGGACGGAAATATTCTGGTGGCCTCAAAGGAAAATGGCCGCGCCATCATCCGCAAACTGGATGTGACAAACCTGTCCAATCAACTTGCCTCCTATGACCTAGGCGATTTAAACGAAGGCACCATTTCCGATATTGCCGTGGATAGCACCACAGGCGATATATTTGTCGCCGGAACATCGTTCAACGGGGCTTTAGCGGGCGGCACCATCACCAATGCCTATAGCGGCGGCGCGGATGGTTTTGTCACCAAATTGACTGACGGCGGCACCAGCCTCAGCGCATCCTTCACCTACTTCCTTGGCTCCAGCGCCACCGACAAAATCGAAGGTCTGAGCGTCCAAAATGGGGCCGTTTATGTGGCCGGCAAGACCAGCGGAACATTGCCCGGCGCGGTTAAAAGCGGGATCACCGACAGCTTTGCGGCCAAAATCAATGCCACCACCGGCACCGCCGACTTTATCAGACAGTTCCGGGGTAGTGGTAATAACGGCAGCACATCGCTCGCCTTTTCCGCATCCGGGTCATCCATCCTGACCAAGTTGGGTCTGCCAACAGGTCTTGTGGATAATAAACAAACACGAAATATTGAAACCCAGACATCGGCCCGGGCCGGGGATTATTTTTTCATCTCCGTCAACGGTAGCCGCCCCCGCAAGGTTACCATTAACGCAGGCGATGATTTTAAAACCCTCGCCCGACGCATAAGCCGGGTGTCTTTTCGCTTTATCAAGGCGGTTGAAGTCGCCGGTCTTGAAGGCAAAAAATTGAAAATAGAATCCCTGAATGGCTCCACCGTTGATGTCATTGCCGGTAAGGGAGGCAGAGATGCGCTGATCAAGCTTGGCCTGCAACCCTCTAAAATTCTACCTGCTTCAAAACTCAGCACCATCGGCGACGCGTCCCTTGGCACCGACCCCGATAACCTGGGCGGTGTATTTGGCCTTGACCTGAAATCAGGATACGCGCTACGGACCAAAACCGAAGCCGCCTTTGTCAGCACACAGCTAGACACGGCACTGACAACCATAAAACGGGCCTTCCGTTCCCTGACCTTTGACCCGGTGAAAGCGGACCTGTTGAAACAGGCCAACCTCAGCAAAGGCACCGTCCCGCCCTATTTGACAAAACAGCTGGCCAATTATCAGGATGGTCTGCAACGCTTGTCCTTTCTGGGCAATGGCGGCGGCTTCAGCATTTAAAGCAATGTATCTGGCCCATTAACCAAATAATGACTTTCTTCCGTTAAATTATCCCAATATTCAGATAACAGACAGGATCACTATGACGGGTTTTATCGCAAAGATATGTCTCTTGGGGGCACTATTTATTATACCGGCATTCATGGCACCCACATCAGCCTTTGCCTCCGAAGAAAAGAAGGAAGAACATGGCGAGGCCAGCCACGAGGACTATATCCAAGTTCCACCCGTTATTGTCACCATGTATAACAAGGGCCGTCCAAAAGGCAATATGACCATCACCCTGATACTCAAGGTCACCGATAGTGAAAAACATGACACCGCCGTAAAATACCTGCCCCGCCTGAGCAGTGCCTATGTCATGGAAAGCAGCCGTCTGTCCCATGACTATTTTGATGTGAAGCGTCCGGTTAATATCGGGATGTTGGCCGATGCCTTACAGGTGGTCACCAATGCGGTACTTAAACATAAAGACGCCCGCGTCCTGATCTCGGACGTCATTGTCAATAAAAGATAATCCACCCTACCCCACCCGTATGTTGACGTCGGTATTTTTTAAAACGAACGTCTGTATCCCGGTTGCTATTTTAAACTTTTACTATATAGTCAAATGCGGTAGGATGACATACCGTAGCAATCGGCTGTATTTGCCTGATATAAAAAAATAAAGACGAAGGTTTTAGCATTTTTCCGGCCTGAATCGTCTATACTATATATCTTGCACAAGCCGATCTAAAACAACTCTAGGGAGAAACCATGACCATGCGCAAATATCTTAAAACCACCTCAGCCCTTATTTCCACATCCCTGATGGCGGGTCTGATGACCGTATCGAGCGCGACAGCCGCCGATGAAACCATCACCTTGGAAGAAATCGTTGTTACCTCCCAATATCGGGAGCAAAGCCTGAAAGACGTGCCCATTTCCGTGGCGGTTGTCAGCGGCGATTTCATGAAAAAGCAATCCATTACCAAAATGGCTGATCTGCAATTTTCCGTACCCAACTTTACCATGGCGGAAAGCGGCATCGGCACCAATGTCTTTATCCGTGGTATCGGGTCAGGGAACAATCAGGGCTTTGAACAGTCTGTCGGCATCTATGTAGATGGCATCCATCATGGCCGCGCGCAGCAATCACGCGCGCCTTTCCTTGATTTGGCACGGGTTGAAGTCCTGCGCGGACCACAGTCCATCCTGTTTGGTAAGAACTCCGTGGCCGGTGCGCTGAACATCACCACTGCCAAACCGACGGAAGAATTCGAAGGCTATGTTAATTTGTCCTTTGAGCCGACCGATAATGAAAAAGAAGCCACCATCGTCTTGTCTGGGCCAATTTCCGACAAAATCCGCGTCCGTGTGGCGGGCCGCTATCATGACCTGAACGGTTATATCAAGAATCTGACCCTGAACCGGGACGAGCCGGCACAGGAAGACTGGACCCTGCGCGGCATCGTTGAAATGGACGTCAGTGAAAATCTGACTGCTACCCTGAAGGTAGAGCGCAGTCAGTTTGACGTGGTGGGCCGTAATATTGAAATTGACGGCGAAGTTCCCGCCGCGGCTGGTCCGTTTGCCGGACTACTCTATTCTCAGATTCTGGTTGGTGCCTTTGGGCAGGACCCGTCTGTACTGAATAACACATTGGACGGCAAACGCCATGCCAACGGCGATTTCAGCAACAATAAGCAGACCGAAATCGTCCTGACACTGGATTGGGATCTGGGCGATCATACCCTGAAATCCACTTCCGGTTATTCCGATTTCAAATTTAATGATAATTGTGATTGTGATTTTACCGGGGCCAATATCTTCACATTGCCTCTGTCGGAACAATATGAGCAATTCTCTCAGGAAATCCGTCTGGCTTCTCCCGGCGGCGAAACCATTGATTATATTGTCGGTGCTTATTTCCAGACCAGCAATCATGGCTATCAGGATGCCATTGAGATAAACAACAGTTCCGTTCTGGTACCGCTACTCAACGGCAACCCGGCATTTGCTGCATTCGCCCCGCTTTTCGGGGCCTTGGGCGTTACCGGAGCCGGTGATCTTTTCGCCGGCACCAAAGGCCCACGGGATGCAAAGGTTGATGCCAGTGTCTATTCCGGTTTCGCACAAGTATCCTGGAATATGTCTGATCGCCTGACATTGCAATTAGGCGGGCGGCTGACCTATGAGAAAAAAGACGGATCACGGAATTTGACCATTACCAATATTGACGGGTCGGCACTGAGCGGTGCCAAACTTCTGGCCCCGGATTTCTATGGTTTTGCCTTTGATATTGGGACTGACAATGCGGCAGGCAGCGATCTTGCCAATGTCCTGACCGGCATTCTGACCGACCGCCTTGGCCCCCTTGCAGGACCACCCACAGCGGCGGCTTTAGCCGCGGGCTTCGGCCCAAGCTTTGCCGGCAAACAATTCCTGAATGGTGTTCATCCGGTATCGGCAAGCCGCACGGAAACAACTTTCTCACCTGACATAAAACTGACGTTTGACGTTTCCGACGAAACCATGGTTTATGCCAGTTGGACCAGAGGCAACAAATCAGGTGGCTTTGACTTCCGGGCAAATAACCGGGGGCGTTCCGCAACTATGAGAGATGCTTTTGAGTTCCAGAATGAAACGGCGACCAACTATGAAGTCGGCGGTAAACTGGTTCTGGCGGATGGCGCGGCTGAACTTAATTTTGCCGGCTTCTTTACCAAATTCAGCAACCTTCAGGTTTCTATCTTTGATGGAAAATTGGGCTTTAACGTCGGAAATGCAGCCAAAGCTGAAGTCCTTGGCGCCGAGGTCGATGGCCGCTGGCAGGCCACGGACAATCTGACCCTGCATGGCTCAATGGCCTATACGGACTTTCAATTTAAAGACTATGTTAATGGCCAATGTTATTTCGGTCAGGCACCAAACGGGCCGTCCGCCGCCAATGGCGACTGTGACTATTCCGGCAAGACCCAGCAACTGGTATCTGATTTTCAGGCAACATTCGGCTTTAATCATACCTATGATGTTTCATCAGACATGACCATCAATACCTCGGCCAATATGTTCTATACCAGCTCATACAATGCCTCACCCCAGCTTGATCCAAAGTTGGTCCAGCCGGGCTATGCCACGGTCACTGCCCGCATTGGGCTGGCCAGTGACGATGGTTGGGAACTGGCCATATTGGGTGAGAATTTGACCGATCACGTTGTGAAATTATTTGCCGCCGATGCCCCGCTTTCCGGGTCAACATTCGGCGCAATTGCCAACTATAACTTCCTGAACCGGGGCCGGACAGTCAAGTTCCAGGCCAGCTTTAATTTCTAGGAAGAACAGACTTTAAATGAAAAAGGCGGTCACATATTTGACCGCCTTTTTTATGTTATTCATCCCTTTTTTCGTCATCCTCGGACTTGATCCGGGTATCCATTTTCAAACCTGCTGAGTTCTTCCATAAATATGGATTCCGGCTCGGGGGCTGGAATGACATAGCTCTAACCTCAGTGAGCCTCGTCCCAATTGTCCCCGACACCGCAGTCCACAGTTAAAGGGACCGAGATTTCAATAGCGGGCAAGGCCGCTTTTTCCATAATCTCCTTCACCACAGGGATGGTCCCGTCCATTTCTCCCTCCGGCACCTCAAACACCAGTTCATCATGAACCTGAAGCAGCATTTTTGCCGATAATCCGGCCTCTTTCAGGGCATCAGGCATCCGTATCATGGCCCGGCGGATCACATCGGCGGCGGCCCCCTGTATAGGGGCATTGATGGCGGCCCGCTCCCCGAAGGATCGGCGCATACCGTTCTTGTCATTGATGCTGGCGATATGACAGCGGCGGCCAAAAATGGTTTCCACATAGCCATATTTGCGGCAGAAATCCTTGGTGTCCTCCATATATTGGCGAATGCCCGGGAAGCGTTCAAAATAGGTATCAATGAACTGTTTGGCCTCCGCATTGCCAATGCCCAGTTGGCGCGCCAGACCAAAGGCGCTGATACCGTAAATAATGCCGAAATTAATCGCCTTGGCCTGACGGCGGACGGCGGGGTCCATGCCCTCGATAGGCACCCCGAACACCTGCGATGCGGTCATGGCATGAATATCAATGCCATCCCGGAAAGCCTGTTTCAAACTATCCAGATCCGCAATATGGGCCAGCAGGCGCAGCTCAATCTGGCTATAGTCAGCGGCCAGGAATTTATGACCTTCTTTGGGGATAAAGGCTTTACGGATTTTGCGGCCTTCCTCGGTCCGGATCGGGATATTCTGTAAATTGGGATCATTGGATGCCAGCCGCCCGGTGGTGGTGGACGCCAGAGAATAAGACGTATGTATTCGCCCGGTACCCGCATTGATTTGATCCTGCAAGGCATCCGTATAGGTGCTTTTCAGCTTGGCCAACTGGCGCCAGTCCAATACCCGCGCGGGCAGTTCGTGCCCCTCTGCGGCCAGCCCCTCCATCACATCCACATTGGTGCTATAGCCCCCGCTTTTATTCTTTTTACCGCCGGATAATCCCATCTCGTCAAATAAAATCTCGCCCAGTTGTTTGGGCGACGCAATGTTAAATTCACGGCCCGCAAGCCCGTGGATTTCCGTCTCCAGAACCCCAAGCCGTTCGGCAAAATCATTGGACAGACGGTGCAACATCTGACGGTCGACCAAAATGCCTTCCTGCTCCATACCCGCCAGCACAGCGGCCAACGGCCGGTCCATGGTTTCATAGACGGTCATCATGCCGTCCTCCACAAGGCGTGGTTTGAGCAACCGATGCAGGCGGCCCGTAATATCCGCATCCTCGGCGGCATAATCCGTGGCCTTGTCCAGCGGAACTTTATCAAAAGTGATCTTATTTTTACCGGTGCCGCAAATCTCCTTGAACGGAATACAGTCATGGTCCAGATGCCGTTTGGCCAGCTCATCCATGCCATGATGGTGCCGCCCCGCATCCAGCGCATAGGAAATGAGCATGGTATCATCCAGCGGGCTGATATGAATGCCATGCTTCGCCAGTATCAAATAATCATATTTTATATTCTGACCAATTTTCAGGATTGCCGGGTCTTCCAGAACAGGCTTCAAGGCGGTCAGAACCTCCTCCATAGGCAATTGTTCCGGCCCTTTATTGTCGCCAAAATCAAGCTCCCCCTCCACCACCGACGTATGGCCAAGCGGGATATAACAGGCTTTCCCCGCCTCTATGGACAGGGAAATTCCCACCAGCCGCGCCCGCATGGCGTTCAGCGATGTGGTTTCCGTATCAATAGTCACCTGATAGGCGGCGCGGATGCCCACAATCCAGCGATCAAGCTGATCCATGGTGGTTACGGTTTCATAGGCAATATCCGTTGGGGCGGCAGCAGCCTGATAGGTCTCCGGCACATCGGAGCCCATATGAGATAGAACCTTGTTGGTCAGACTGCGGAAGCCCTGTTCCTCCAGAAACGGCAGGACCGCCTCCGGGTCAATATCCTTAACAGCCAGACTGTCAATATCCGGCAGACCCGCTACATCCTGTTTCAGGGTCACCAGTTCGAGGCTGATGCGGGCCATGTCGGCAAATTCAATCAAATTCTGCCGCCGCTTAGGCTGCTTGATCTCCTCAGCCCGGGCCAACAGACTGTCCAGATCGCCATATTCCAGAATCAGTTGCGCCGCCGTCTTGACGCCAATGCCCGGCACCCCCGGCACGTTATCGGAACTGTCCCCGGCCAACGCCTGAATCTCGATCACCTTGTCCGGGGTCACGCCGAATTTCTCGAAAACCTCATCGGGGCCGATATGACGGTTCTTCATGCTGTCAAACATGCTCACCTGTTCGCCCACCAACTGCATCAAGTCCTTGTCCGATGAAACAATGGTCACCTTGAATCCCGCCGCCTCTGCCCGGCGGGCATAGGTGGCGATAATGTCATCGGCCTCAAAGCCGTCGCTGTCAATAGCGGGGACATTAAAGGCATCAACCGCCTCGCGTATGATGGGAAATTGCGGCACCAGATCATCGGGTGCGGGCGGGCGATGCGCCTTATATTCCGGATAGATGTCATTACGGAAAGTCTTGCGCGCCCGGTCAAAAATACAGGCCAGATGGCTGGGCCTCTCCCCGTCATCAAGGTCTTTAAGCAGCTTGAACAGCATATTGGAAAAGCCCATCACCGCATTGATCGGCGTCCCGTCATGGCGGGTCATGGGCGGCAGCGCGTGATAGGCGCGAAAGATAAAACCCGACCCGTCGATAAGATAAAGATGCTTGGCACTTGCGCCAAGGGGGGAATCTGTCATAAGTTTACGACCTGAATATGAAATTTAATATAAAGTTGGGCGAAATATAGCATATGGATCATCAATTGGCTCTGGAAATTCGGGGTCTTGAAAAAATTTATGGCAAGGTCGGAAGCAAGACGGCAAAACATGCGCTGAAAGGCATTGACCTGAGCGTGCGGCGGGGCAGTATTTTCGGGTTGCTCGGCCCAAATGGCGCGGGCAAGTCAACCACCATCAATATATTGGCCGGGCTGGTGCGCAAGACCGCCGGCACGGCCAAAGTATGGGGCTTTGACATTAATGAACAGCCGCGCAATGCCAAGGCCAGCATCGGCATCGTCCCCCAGGAAATATATTTTGACGCCTTTTTCTCCCCGCGCGAAATGCTGGAACTTCAGGCCGGGTTTTACGGCGTGCCAAAAGCCGACCGCCGCACCGATGAAATCCTCGAAGCCGTCAGCCTGCTGGACAAGGCCGACAGCTACACCCGCCATCTGTCGGGCGGCATGAAACGGCGGCTTCTTGTGGCCAAGGCCATGGTCCATAACCCGCCCATTCTGGTGCTGGACGAACCAACCGCCGGGGTCGATGTGGAACTGCGCCAGAATTTATGGAGCTATGTGCGCAAATTGAACACGATGGGGGTTACCATCGTGCTGACCACCCATTATCTGGAAGAAGCCGAGGAATTATGTGACGAGATTGCCATCATCAATCACGGCGAGGTCGTGGCCTGTGACAGCACCAAAAATCTGCTGGGGCGGCTGGATGAAAAAGTGATCATCATCCGGCCTACATCGCCCCTGTCCGCCGTGCCGGACATCCTGCAAAAAATTGGCGCGAGCCTGAATAAGGCGGGTGAGATCGTGGTTCAATTCAGCCCGAGCAACCTGTCCATCGGCAGTATATTACAGAAAGTTCAGGAGGCCTCCGTGGAAATAGCCGACCTGTCAACGCAGGAAAGTGATCTGGAGGATATTTTCCTGCAAATTACTTCCGCAGAAAATGTCTGAGAAATCCATGTCAAAATTCCATGACTTCGATGTATTAGTGATCGGTAGCGGGGCGGCGGGTCTGTCGCTGGGCCTGAAAGTAGCCAACCATGCAAAAGTGGCCATCCTGTCGAAAAATAAACTGAATGAGGGTAGCACATCCTGGGCGCAGGGCGGCATTGCGGCGGTACTGGATAACCGGGACAGCACCGAATCCCATATCGAAGATACCATGGTCGCGGGCGCGGGACTATGCCACCGGGATACGGTGACTTTTGTGGTGGAAAACGGCCATGATGCCATTGACTGGCTGGTGGATCAGGGCGTGTCCTTCACCAAGGAAACCACTATCAAAAAAGACGTCTTTGTTGACGGGGATTATCACCTGACCAAGGAAGGCGGCCATTCCTTTCGCCGGGTGGTCCATGCCACTGATGCCACGGGGCAAGAGGTTCAACAATCGCTGGAAACACAGGCGCGGAACCATCCCAATATCACCCTGTTTGAAAATCATATGACCGTTGACCTGATCGGCGATCAGCACCCTGATGCGGCAAAACGCCGCTGTGTGGGGGCTTATGTGCTTGATACCAAAAACAACCGCATGGATGTTTTCCGGGCCAAGACCACGGTTCTGGCCACCGGCGGGGCAAGCCGGGTATATCTTTATACCTCCAACCCCGATGGCTCCACCGGCGACGGGATCGCCATGGCCTGGCGGTTTGGCTGTCGGGTGGCCAATATGGAATTTAACCAGTTCCACCCCACCTGCCTCTATCATCCGGAAACCCGGACCTTTCTGCTGACCGAGGCCCTGCGCGGTGAAGGGGCTTACCTGCGCCTGCCGGACGGTGAGCGGTTCATGAAACGCTTTGATGAGCGGCTGGAACTGGCGCCGCGCGATATTGTCGCCCGGGCCATCGACCATGAGATGAAGCGGTTGGGCCTCGACTGTGTCTATCTGGATATTTCCCACAAGGATGCGGGTTTCATACAGGAGCATTTTCCGACCATCTATAAACGCTGTTTGGAATTGGGCTATGACCTGACAAAACAGCCCATCCCCGTGGTGCCGGCGGCCCATTATACCTGCGGCGGCATCATGACCGGCCCGGCGGGTCAAACGGACGTGGCCAACCTGTTTGCCATTGGCGAGGTCGCCCATACGGGCCTGCATGGGGCCAACCGCATGGCCAGCAATTCCCTGCTGGAATGTCTGGTTTACGGCCATGAGGCGGCCAAGGAAATCCTGTCCCTCATTAAGACAGAAAAGCTGTTTGACAATATCCGCCCTTGGGACGCGAGCCGGGTCATGGATAGTGACGAGGATGTGGTGATCTCTCATAACTGGAACGAACTGCGCCATTTCATGTGGGATTATGTGGGTATCGTGCGCACGACAAGAAGGCTGGAACGGGCAGCCCGGCGGGCGGATATGCTGGCCGGGGAAATCCGCGAATATTACAGCCATTTCCGGGTAACGCCGGACTTGCTGGAACTGCGTAATCTTGTGGTGGTGGCGGATTTGATCATCCGATCGGCCCTGCTGCGCACCGAAAGCCGGGGCCTGCATTATATGTTGGACTATCCGGAAACCGACCCCGTCATGGATGGCCGCGACACCATCCTGCGCCCGCCCCGCCGTCCGCTGGCGAAATAACCACCTCAGCCGCCCCTCCTTCGTCATTCCGGCCCCCGAGCCGGAATCCACATCTGTGCAGATTTATACAGGTTGAAAAATGGACCCCGGCTCGGGGGCCGGGGTGACAGCAGCGGAAAATTGCCACAATATTGCCTTATTCTGCTCTCACTTCTGCCGCAATGGGGACCTAGTATCTGTAATTGCTAAATCCCCTTTAGCCAGCCACTGGAAATGCGATAGATACCCCTCTTCCACCCCGTATAATTTCCGGTAGCTGGCTATTTTTTTTGCCTTCTGATAGGATGACTTTTTCACCACGCTATCACCAAAAGGGGCAACCTCATGAAATTATATGAACTGGTCGGCAAGGATAAAACCCAAGGGTTCAGTCCCTATGTCTGGCGGTCGCGCATGGCCATCGCCCATAAGGGGCTTGAGGTTGAAATGGTGCCTCTGATTTTTACCGAAATCGCAGGTCTAAAAGATATTGACGCCAAAACTGTGCCCATTCTGGATGATGATGGCACCCTGATTACCGACAGTTGGGATATCGCCTGTTATCTGGAGGAGAAATACCCCGACCGTCCGTCCCTGTTTGGCGGCGCGGCAGGAAAAGCCTATGCCAATTTCTTTAATTTTACCAGCTTTACCCATCTGGTCATGCCGCTTTTCCAAACGCTGGCCTATGATATTTTTGAAGGGCTGGATGACAAGGACCGGGCCTATTTTCGCGAAACGCGGGAAGCCCGGCTTGGCAAAAGTCTTGAGGAGGCCCACGCCCATCAGGACCAATCCCTGAAAATATTTCAGAAACAGCTCTGGCCCTATAACACACTCTTGAAATCGCAGGCGTTCTTCCACGGCAGCCAGCCAGCCTATACGGATTATATCATGTATGGCCTGTTTCAATGGGCCAAGGGGGTCAGTGCGTTGCCTATAATATCACCCGATGAGCCATTATATGGCTGGCGGGCAAAGATGGATGACCTGTATGACGGGCTGGGGAAAGTCATCCGGACAAAAAAACCTGCCTGAGGAGCCTTTCGCCCTTGAATTCCACCCGGCCCGCGCCATATTTAGCTACAACTGATTTACTAAAGTAGGGTGTATTAAATATGACGACAAAAACCAAAACGGAAAAGGTGGAAAAACACGGTTTTCAGGCCGAGGTTTCCAAACTTCTTCACATGATGGTCCATTCGGTCTATTCCGAACGGGAAATTTTCCTGCGCGAGCTGATCTCCAACGCCTCTGATGCCTGTGACAAGCTACGCTATGAAGCCCTGACCAAACCGGAGCTGACCAAGGATGATCCGGACTTTAAGGTCACCATCACCCTTGATGAGAAAAACAGCCGTCTGACCCTGTCCGATAACGGTATCGGCATGAACCATGATGACCTGATTTCCCACCTTGGCACCATCGCCCGGTCCGGCACCGGGGCCTTTATGGACAAGCTGTCCGGTGATGACACCCAAGACATCAATATGATCGGCCAGTTCGGGGTCGGTTTCTATTCCGTCTTCATGGTATCCGACGATATTACCGTCATCAGCCGCAAGGCGGGCGAGGATGAAAGCTGGTCATGGCATTCGGACGGCATCGGTGAATATACCCTCACCCCTGCCACCAAGGAAAGCCGGGGCACGGACATCATTCTTCATATCAAGGATGACGCCAAAGAATTTCTGGAAGCATCCCGCATCCGGTCCATTATCAAGACCTATTCTGACCATATCGCCATTCCCATCACGCTGGTCATGGACAAGGACGGTGAGGAAAAGGCGGAAAAAGTCAATGAAGGCACCGCGCTGTGGGTGCGGCCAAAGTCCGACATTACCGAGGAGCAATATAAAGAGTTTTACCATCATGTGGGCCATGCCATGGATGATCCGTGGTTGACGCTTCATTACAAGGCCGAGGGCAAGATCGAATATACGGTGCTCATGTTTATCCCGACCCAGCCGCCCATGGATTTGTTTGATCCGGCCCGCAAAACCCGCAGCAAGCTTTATGTAAAGCGCATCTTCATCACCGATGACTGCGAGGATCTGATCCCCAGCTACCTGCGGTTCATGCGCGGGATTGTTGACAGCGAAGACCTGCCGCTGAATATCAGCCGGGAAATGTTGCAGAATAATCCGGTGTTGAACAGCATCCGCACAGCGGTCACCAAAAAAATCCTGTCCGAGCTGGAGAAAAAAGCCAAGAAAGATGCGGATGCCTATGCGGTTTTCTGGAAATCTTTTGGCCCGGTATTGAAAGAAGGCATCTATGAGGATTTTGGCCGCCGGGATCAACTAATGAAACTGGCCCGCTTTGAAAGCACCGACACAGAAGGCCTGCAAAGCCTTGATGATTATGTTGGCCGCATGAAAGACGGGCAGGAAAATATCTATTATATCACCGGCGATAACCCCGAAGCCGCCCGTCGTTCGCCCCAGCTTGAAGGCTTTAAAGCCAAGGGGATCGAAGTGCTGTTCCTGACCGATGCGGTGGATGATTTCTGGTTACAGATGGTGCCGGAATATGAGGGCAAGAAATTTCAGTCCGTTACCCGCGGCACCGCCGACCTTGACGACAAGAAAGACGATGACGACAAGAAGGACAAGAAAAACAGCCCTGAAATTGACGCCCTGATCGGCCTGCTGAAAAGCAACCTTGAAGGAGCGGTCAAGGATGTGCGCCTGTCCAACCGCCTGACCGACAGCCCGGTCTGCCTTGTGGCTGACGAAGGGGATATGGATATTCACCTTCAGCGGATTCTAAAACAACATCAACAGCTTGACCAGACAACCCTGCGGGTTCTGGAGATCAATGAAAACCATCCGCTGATCAAGGCCATCGCCGCCAAGGCCACCGGCAAGGGCGCCATTGACACCTTAAAAGATGCGTCTAACCTGTTGCTGGATCAGGCCCGAATTATGGAAGGTGAATTGCCCGCAGACCCAGTTGCCTTCGCCGGACGCCTGTCGGCCATCATGACCAGCGGGTTGAAATAAGGATTATTTTAGCTTGACCGCCGCGATGATGGGGCCGGTCTCACGGGATTGTAGCAATAGGGCATAGGCATCATAATTGCCTTTGCCCAGATCCTGCCGGGACAGGGTGAGGCGGACTTCCTGCCCCATCCAACTGCCGATGCGTTTAATGGATTGAACCACATTATGATAGGTCCGGGTCTGTCCAGCATTCTCGCCGCCCCGAATATTCACCGTCTTCTGAAAGTCATACCCGATGACCCATATGGTCGCAGTGGATTTCGCATCGTTAGCCCCTATTCTAAGGTCGATCATGTCACCGGATTGATCAAAGATAATGTCAAGATCGGCCATCCGGTCAGGTATTGTTTCCGAAATCATCTGCCTCACCAGATCGCCCTTTGACCCGATCACATCGCGCGCGCCCTGAATAATCATTTGCGGGGTATAAACGCCATTTTTGCCCAGTGATATGTTATATTTCCGTTGCCGGATGGTACAATCCGGCTGGGCCAGCGTATCTTTCCAACCCAGATAATTCCAGTAATCAACAGAATAGCTGAGCGCCAGAACATCTTTCCGCATGCTGAGTTTTGCCAGAACCTCATCCGCTGGCGGGCATGAATTGCACCCCTGTGAGGTGAAAAGCTCCACCACAACAAGACCTTGGCCGCCCTCGTCTCGCACATCGGAACGCGCCTGGGCCGCGCCCGTATTCATATTTATACCAAGCACTGCAAATATTAAAAAAACAGATAAAATTCTAACCATATGTAAAACTATATTCATGCCTTCAGGGTATCGTAAGAGTGAATAAACTGCTAATCACACTATAGTGAATGTTATAGAGTATTTTG
This sequence comes from Alphaproteobacteria bacterium, assembly GCA_013152755.1. GTDB lineage: Bacteria > Pseudomonadota > Alphaproteobacteria > Sphingomonadales > Emcibacteraceae > Paremcibacter. Next base: position 18,404 of record JAADFR010000020.1, on the reverse strand, counting down.
TTGAAAGACAAAAGCACAGCAAGGATACGCTTTTTTGTGAGTGACCAAAAGATTTCTGTCGGGGCGTCCATTTCGGAGAGCTACAAGTTCCTCATGGGACATATGCCCCATTTTTTCCGCCTGATGTACGGCCCGCTCATCCTGTGGGTATCGGTCAAGCTCGGCGAACAGATCCTTGCCAGAGAATATGGCATTCAGATAAACGGCAATAATATCCTGCATCTGTTTACGGCGGCTTTTGCCATCGTCTGGTACCGGCAATTTCTGCTCGGGTCCGACTATGCCAGCTACCGCCTTATGCTAAAAAAAGGTTTCTCCGGCAGTCATTTCACCCTGCAACGGGCCTGGCGAGCAGCGCTGCGAATAACCATTATCACGCTGGTGTTGCTGGTGCCCACATTGCTTGTTTCCATGGGTATGATGATTTATTTTGCTCAGCAGGGCGTACAATTTTCGGACGAACTCATTCAGGATCTGGCCATCAAAAGCACCTTCATCGTTATGGTGATCTTCTCCCCCATATTGGTTCGCCTGTCCCTCTATACGGCGGGTTTTGCCTTGGGGCGCACATCTTTAAGCTTCAAACAGTTATGGCAACAGACCCGAGGCTATACTGCGACGCTGTGGCTGGTGGCGATCAGGGGGTTCCTGCCGCTCAGCCTTTATAACTATTGCCTGACATGGTTTCTGAACATCGCCATGGCAAGAATGGCCGCCCATTATATTATTTCCACCATCGTGGTGGAAACGCTGGCGGCCTTCCTGACATTTATGATGCTGGCCATCGTGGTAGCCGCCAATGCGGAAGCCTTCCGGGTGCTGATCGGCGTGCGCCAAGGCGATGCCCCTCACAGGACAGATTCCGGCCGCCGCCGGGAAGACGTTGCCACAAGCAAAGTCTCCGGGCAGGCGGTTTAGATTTTTTATCTATTCTGCCGCAAGATTGCGCAAGACATAATGCAGGATGCCGCCATTGGCAAAATATTCCACTTCATTGGCCGTATCAATGCGGCATAGAACCGTAATATCCTTTGTGCTGCCATCCGCATAGGTCACCTTGACCGCCACATCCTGACGGGGGGAGATGCCGTCGGCAATACCGGTAATATCGAAAGTTTCCGTTCCCACAAGGCCCAAAGTCTCGCGGTTATCACCGTCTTTGAACTGCAACGGCAGGACGCCCATGCCCACAAGGTTGGACCGGTGAATACGCTCAAAACTTTCCACAAGTACGGCCTTGACCCCGAGCAGGTTCGTGCCCTTGGCCGCCCAGTCCCGGCTGGACCCGGTGCCATATTCCTTGCCGCCCACAACCACCAGCGCGGTGCCGTTCTCCTGATAACGCATGGCCGCATCATAGATGCTGATCACGTCACCAGACGGATAATGGGTGGTCCAGCCACCCTCTGTCCCCGGCGCCATCAGATTCCGCAGACGGATATTGGCAAAGGTACCGCGCATCATGACCTCATGATTGCCGCGCCGTGAGCCATAGCTGTTAAAATCCTTACGCGCAATACCGTGATCCTGCAGGTATTTACCCGCCGGACTGTCCAACTTGATCGCGCCCGCCGGTGAAATATGGTCGGTGGTAATACTGTCACCCAACAGAGCCAGAAGGCTTGCGCCCTTGATGTCAGCGAATGCGCCGTCCGTGGTCTTGCTCATGCCCTGAAAATACGGCGGCAAGCGGATATAGGTTGAATCCTCATCCCAGTCATAGGTTTCGCCCTCGGCCACATTGATCGCCTGCCATTCGGCGGTTCCGGCGAAGACATCGCTGTAACGGTCAATGAACATATCCCGGCTGAGAGAAGCGGCGATGGCGTCAGAAATTTCCTTATTGCTGGGCCAGATGTCTTTCAGGTAAACGTCATTGCCTTGTGTGTCCTGTCCCAAGGCATCATTGGTGATGTCAAAGCACATGGACCCGGCAATGGCATAGGCCACCACAAGGGGCGGTGAGGCCAGATAGTTGGCCTTGATGTCCTGAGAAATACGGCCTTCAAAATTCCGGTTACCGGACAGAACCGACGTACAGACCAGATCATTGGCATTGATCGCCGCCGAAATCGGGGCCGCCAGCGGACCGGAGTTTCCGATACAGGTCGTACAGCCATAACCCACCACATTAAAGCCCAGCGCGTCCAGATGTGTTTGCAGTCCGGCCTTTTCAAGATATTCACTGACCACCTGTGATCCGGGAGCCAAAGATGCCTTGACCCACGGCTTTTTCGTCAGGCCAAGAGCGTGAGCCTTTTTCGCCACAAGCCCGGCGGCCACCATAACGCCGGGATTGGAGGTATTGGTACAAGACGTAATGGCTGCGATCACCACATCACCGTGACGGATGCCATGGTCGTCCCCTTCGGTCTCAAAGACCTTGCCCTTCTCATCAATCTTGCCAAAATCGGCCAGCACCTTGTCAAAGGCGGTAACGGATTCTTTCAGGGCCACCCGGTCCTGAGGTCTTTTCGGGCCGGAAATATTCGGCTCAATAGTGGAAATGTCCAGCTCCAGGCGATTGGTATAAACCGGCTCCGGTGCGTTTTCGTCCAGCCACATGCCCTGCTCTTTGGCATAGGCCTCCACAAGGGCGATATTATCTTCTGTGCGGCCGGTCAGGCGCAAAAATTCCAACGTCTGATTGGACACCGGGAAGAAGCCGCAAGTAGCGCCATATTCCGGGGCCATATTAGCCAAGGTGGCCTGATCGGCAAGGGTCAGTTCATCCAGTGCGGAGCCATAAAATTCGACAAATTTACCGACCACGCCCAGTTCGCGCAACATCTCCACAACCCGCAGCACCAGATCGGTGGCCGTGATGCCTTCCTGTAATTTTCCGGTCAGCTTAAAGCCCACCACTTCAGGGATCAGCATGGATACGGGCTGGCCGAGCATAGCGGCCTCGGCCTCAATACCGCCAACGCCCCAGCCCAATACGGCCAGACCGTTAATCATGGTGGTATGGCTGTCGGTGCCGACGCAGGTATCGGGATAGGCCACGGTCCGGCCTTCAATATCAGCGGTCCAGACCGTTTTGGCAATATATTCTAGGTTAACCTGATGGCAGATGCCGGTGCCGGGCGGTACGGCGGAGAAATTATCGAAACTGCCCTGACCCCATTTCAGGAACTGATAACGTTCCGCATTGCGGGTCATTTCCAGATCTACATTTTGCTTCAAAGCTGTCGGACTTCCCGCCACATCCACCATCACCGAATGGTCGATGACCAGATCAACGGGGCTGAGCGGATTGATTTTTTGGGGGTCGCCGCCCATATCCTTCATAGCGTTACGCATGGCGGCAAGGTCAACAACGGCGGGCACGCCGGTAAAATCCTGCATCAACACACGGGCCGGACGATATTGGATTTCCTGGCTGTCTTTACCCAGATTTTTCTGCCAGTCCACGATGGCCTGCACATCACCGGTGGAAACAGTTACCCCGTCCTCATAACGCAACAGATTTTCCAGCAATACTTTCATGGTATAGGGCAGACGGGAAATATCCCCCAGTTTTTCCGCCGCCGCTTTCAAGGAATAATAATCATATTCCTTACCGTTCACGTCCAATGTCCGGCGGGTGCCGAGAGTGTCTTGACCTACTGTTGCCACGGGGAGTCTCCTTATGAATGAATGCTGAAATTCTTCTGTGCTTTTTGCACCATAATGAGGAGATTCTCAAGGAAAAACACGTTTCTTTCCTCAATATTTATCCGCTTTTCACCAGACTGCTTGTGACCAGACTTCTTTTCAGCAGAAGATACCCGAACAGGCCGGAAATCAATGAGCCGAATATAATACCGAGTCGCTCATCAAACATAAGATTCACGCCTGCTTCCTCAAAGGCCAAAGAACCAATGAACAGGCTCATGGTAAAGCCAACGCCGCACAGCAGCGCGGCCCCGTAAAGCTGCATCCAGCTGACCTCGTCAGGTAATTTGCAAAAGCCGCTTTTGATGGCCACCCAGCATAAGCCGAAAACACCGACCTGCTTGCCAAAGAAAAGTCCAGCCGCAATGCCCAGTGTGACCGGATGGGTTATATCACTGATTCTGACATCGCCGAAATATATGCCCGCATTACAAAAAGCAAAAGCCGGCAATATCACATAGGCCACGACACTATGCAGGTCATGTTCAAGGTCCTTCAGGGGCGAATGATCCGGATTGTCAGGGTTCTTCATGGGAATAAAAAACGCCAAAATAACCCCCGCCAGCGTAGCATGGACACCGGACTTTAACATGGCGACCCACATTACGACACCGATCAGCAGATATATGCTTTTGGTCACAACGCCGCGCCTGTTCATAAAGGCCAGAATGGCAATGGAAACGGCAACGACAAACAACGCTGTCACGGAAATTTTGCTGGTGTAGAAAAGCGCGATGATAACAATAGCCCCGATATCATCAAATATGGCCAAAGACGCCAAAAATATTTTCAGACTGATCGGCACCCGGTCGCCCAGCAACATCAGGATACCAAGAACAAACGCAATATCCGTTGCGGCGGGAATTGCCCAGCCTTTCAGAGCCACAGCATCCTGCTGATTAAAGAGAATATAAACAAGGGCAGGTGCAAACATGCCACCAATAGCGCCAACCGCAGGCAATATAACATTCTGTGGCTTGTTCAACTCCCCAACCAGAAACTCCCGCTTAAGCTCAAGCCCGATCAGAAAGAAAAACACCGCCATCAGGCCATCATTCACCCAGAGCAACAGGGGTTTGGCAATTTCAAGCGCCCCGACCTGCACCACAACAGGCGTACCCAGCAAAGCCTCGTAATATCCTCGTACCGGGGAATTTGTAATAATAATAGCTAACAGAGCCGTTGCCATTAATAATAGCCCGGCGAAAGATTCCTGACGCACAAAATCGCGGATAAAATTAGTTACTCTTGTCATTATATTTCCGTCTGTAGATCGTTTAATTCTGCTATATAAGGGTTATTTCATACCATACAAGATAATAGAGTAAAACTCAGATGATAATGTTGAATATCTTATATTTTGCATATATCCAGAGATCCTCAATACAACTATAAATTATAAATATCTAATATAAATCTCTTTTTTATATATACTAACTGTTAAGGATATTCATATATAGGTTAAATATCTGTTCAGTCTATTTAGTCTACGGCAAATGCGATTATAGGCATAACCCGCTAAAATATTAATGATAAATGATTTGAGACATGCATATATTACTTCGTAACATACAAAATATAATTCATGGGGGCATGAGGATAATCATCAGCCCGTGGACCCACCTGCGTAGGCGGCCTCTCGCAGAAAAAACAAAGTCCGAGCTTGCCGATACACGGGCCCGCCTGAAAGATGCCCTGACAAAACTGGATCAGGAAAAAGACCTTCTCTGTCAGCAAAAGCAGGTTGCTCTTAAAATGAAGCAGAAGGCGGGGTTGGCTCAGGACCTTCAAAATCAGGTACAGTCAGAATTGGATTTTCTAAAGGAATTTGCCGGGCAAACCAAAACAAGTCTGTTTAAAATGGCGGATTCCATAGATATTGAATTGCAAAATAATGTCCAGAACATCACCCATCAGGCCGAAAAGGCCAATCATATTGCCGCCCGGCTGACCGGTTCCGCTGAAACCGTGGGCCACAAATCCAATCTTGTTGCCCAAAGTGCGGCGCAGGCCTTGGACAATACCGCAACGGTCCAACAATCCGCCGAGGGATTAAGTTCCGCCGTAGAAACAATCAACCGTCAGATGGAACAGACCACGGAGCTTACCCAAAAAGCCGTAAGCATAAGTGACAACACCCAGCAAACCATTTTCGGGCTGGAACAGGCCGCACAGGGTATCGGCGACATCATTGGTCTGATCAGCAATATTGCCGGCCAAACCAACCTTCTGGCCCTTAATGCCACCATTGAAGCCGCCCGCGCCGGGGAAGCCGGCAAGGGATTCGCCGTGGTGGCAGCAGAGGTCAAGGAACTGGCCAGCCAAACCACAAGATCCATTGATGAAATTACCGGGCATATAGAAGGTATTCAGGCCAAAGTAGCCGAAGCGGTCACGGATATTGACAAAATCAAGAAAAGTATTGATGAGGTTCAGGAATCCTCTGACGTCATTCGGGATGAGCTGGCCCGGCAGAGTGAGGCCACACAGGAAATCGCCACCAATGTCACCGGCGCCCGCAACAGCGTCCAGACCGTAACAGACGGCGCGCAGGACATATCTGACGAAGCCACCAGCAATGTCGAAATCGTCCGGGAAATCAACCATATTTCAGAAGGGTTGGCCGAACAGGTGTTATCAATCCGTACCAATATGATGAATATTATTCAATGTGCTCTGGACGATAACGAACGGCGCGAATCCCGAAGATTCACAACCTCTATTAAATCCGTTATCCGGCTAGACGGTTCAAAAGAAGACATGTCTGTTCAGATTATGGATTTTTCCATGGGGGGCCTTAAAATTAAATTACTGGATAGACCGTTATCCGATGATGCGGCCACAGGCGAAATTTCAACAGGCGAATCTGGCGCAACAATTACCTTTAATATCCGCAACATGAATGACGGCATCATCAACGCACAGTTTGATGTGGATGAAGATGAAGATCTGATCCGGATGTTTAATGTCTATCTTCAAAATCAGGGGTCGGAAAAAGACCAAAGCGACCTCATGGATGATGTAGAGCTGTTTGGATAAATAGGGCAATATTGCCGTAATTTGCCCGCAAATCACCATAGTCAGGTCAAACTTAAACCCCATTGCCCTCCTATATTTCTGTCATAGAGAACAGAATCAGGAGACCAGAGCTATGAGTAAACATTCTTATCCGTACCCAACCGCCGCTTTCGCCACCAAAACTGCCCGTCACGCCTTCCCATGGTCAAAGATCACCCTGCTGTTTTTAATGACCAGCAGCTTCCTGATTTTTGCCACCACCGGAGCCAGCAATTCGGAAACGCTGGCCAGCTGGACCAATCAGGTGAGTGAAATCATCACCGGGACGGCCCTGTTCACGCTGGCCGCCATATTGCTGGTCTGGGCCGGGCGGTTAATGCCAAAAAACATATAGAGACAATATCCCTCAAATGTTATAGCTTTCTGAAAAGCAAATATGGGTTTTTCAGTGAGCAATATGTCAAGTGATCATCTAAGCGGGCAAAACCTTGCCTGCATCCGGGGGGACAGGCCGGTTTTCTCAAATCTGGCCTTTGATTTGCCGCCGGGCCGGGCGCTAATCCTTCTGGGGGCCAACGGGTCGGGCAAATCCAGCCTGATGAAAATCATTGCCGGTCTGTTGCCCGCCATCAGCGGTGAAATTTCCATTCAGGGTCAGAATATCCTCGGCGATAAAGACTGGATCAGTCAGAATGTCTGCTATCTGGCCCATAAAAACGGTATGAAGCCGGAATTGACCGTGGCGGAGAATCTCACCTTCTGGGCCAGACTGGAACGCCATGACGGCGACATCCGGGAACAGGCCGTAAAAATCGGTATTGATCATTGTCTTGACCTGCCCGTGTCCTACCTGTCCTCCGGTCAGGCCCGCCGCGCCGCCCTGACCCGCATCCTGTGTCATCCGGGCAATATATGGCTCCTTGACGAACCAACCGTCGGGCTGGACAGCGATGGTGTTGCGCTTTTATCGGGGTTGATGAATGATCATTTAAGGCGGGGCGGACGCATTCTGGCGGCCACCCATATCGAACTTGGTCTTGAGGCGGATAAAAGCTCGGTCCTGAATATGGCCGACTTTGCCTATCAGATGCCGGATATACTTGAGGAAAGCCTGCTATGATCTCCCTCATCCTTACCATCATTGCCCGTGATCTTCGCCTGTCCCTGCGGCGCGGGTCCACCACCATTATGGTCATGGGGTTTTTTGTCATGGTGGTCATCATGTTCCCCTTTGCCATCGGGCCGGAGCAAAATATCCTGCAACGAATGTCCGTGGGCGTGATCTGGGTGGCGGCCCTATTGTCCTGCCTCCTGTCGCTGGACAGTATATTTCAGTCCGATTATGAGGATGGCTCGCTGGACCAGTTTATTTTAAGCCCGGTTCCGCTGGAACTTGTGGTGCTGGCCAAATGCATCGCTCACTGGATCACCACCTCCCTGCCGCTAATCATCATCACCCCCATTCTGGGCATCCTGATGAATTTACCGGAGCAGGGTTATTTCCCGCTAATTCTGACCATGTTGCTGGGTACGCCGGCGCTCAGCTTTATTGGTGGAATCGGGGCATCCCTCACCGTCACCCTGCGCCGGGGCGGGGTGTTGCTGTCCCTGCTCATATTACCGCTCTATATTCCGGTGTTGATTTTCGGGGTTCTGGCGGTCAAGGCGACCATAGACGGCTATCCGGCGACGGAGCATCTGATGCTGCTGATCAGTTTCAGCCTGTTCAGTGCGGCCATCACCCCCTGGGCGGCGGCCGCAGCCATCAGGTCCGGTCTGGAATAAGCGCAACCGGATTTAGATGCCGGGGATCCGTATCCTCGATGGTTGATTTCAGAAAACCGGGAACAAAGGGCTTGATGCGGTCCATCAATTTGTTGAGCAACGTATATTTCCGGCGCAGCTTACGGGTGAACATACAAATCATATAGCTTTCCGAAACCAGCAGGCTAAGACCAACCAAAGCCAGCAACTGACCAAGCGGCAGGGGTAATGGCGCCGTGATCAAACCGATCAGCACAAACAGCCATCCTGTGGCAAGCTTTATGGGGCGTTTAAATCTTTTCATATTCTAATTCCGGAATCTGTTGACGGGCACATATATTCATAGGATACTTCTAACCGTCGAATAGCAATATCTATGCGACCAAGACGCCTAAAAATAAGACCAACAATGTAATTTATATATTTTTTTATTTTAGAACTTGTCTAAACTATGATTCAAGTGTAGGATATTTTTATAAAAATTACTTAAGGTGGTCACGATGAAAAAAATATTTTCGATTACAGCAATTGTCCTTTTTTTTAGTATCCAGACGGGTTTTGCCGAACCTCTGGGCTTGCCGCCCGTGCCAATTCCGGCAGATAATCCCCAATCCAAAGCAAAAATTGCCCTTGGTGAAAAACTGTTCAATGATCCCCGTTTCAGCAGTACCGGTGACGTAAGCTGCGCCACCTGCCATGATGCGGCCAAGGGATTTGCCGATGGCCCCCTGAAAACATCAGAAGGCATAAAGGGCTTGACCGGCACCCGCAATGCACCAACGATACTCAATGCCGCCTTTATGAAAAGCCAATTCTGGGATGGCCGTGAGCCTGATCTGGAAGGCCAGTCAAAAGGCCCCTTCATCAACCCTGTGGAAATGGGTCTGGAAAATCATGATCCCATCTTAACGTTGGTGCGGGACGACCGGGCCTATTGGAAGATGTTTCGGAAAGTCTTTGGGCTTAAGAAGAAAAATGCCCTGACCATGGACCATGTGGCCAAGGCAATTGCGTCTTTTGAACGGACAATCATTTCCGGTAACAGCCCGTTCGATCATTATTACTTTACCAATAACAAGGCCGCCATGACACCATCCGCTGTAAGGGGCTTTAATGTCTTTCTGGAACAGGGGCGTTGTGTATCCTGCCATACGGTGTCCCAGACCCACGCCCTGTTTACCGACAGCCGTTTTCATAACCTTAATGTGAATTTCAACAGCATTTCCGGTGGCGTACAGGCGCTGGCCAAGCGCCAGCAGCAGGAAAAGGCCGACGGCGTTGATCTGGACGTCAGCATCCTGACCGACAAGGCCGTGGCTGAACTGGGCCGTTTCGTGGTCACCGGGCAATGGCGGGATATCGGAGCCTTCAAAACCCCGACCCTGCGAAATGTTGACCTCACCGCGCCCTATATGCATGACGGCAGCATCAAGACATTGGAAGATGTAGTTGATTTCTACAACAACGGCGGCTTTGTCAAGGCAGGTGATCCGGTCAACAGCTTTCAAAGCGGCGGCATCCGGCCCCTTGGCCTGAACGATACGCAAAAAGCTGATCTGGTGGCTTTTCTGAAGATGCTGACCAGCCCGCTAAACTGATTTCTGTGAAAATCAATCGTCAAATAATGACAGAAAGAGAAGAACCATGAGCATTATCAATCGCCGAACCCTGCTGAAAACCGGGGGTACATTTGTCGCCGGGGCCTGTCTGCCCCTGACCAATATCCGGCTCGCCTTTGCCGACCAATCACAGGATTTCACCTTTGCCTATATCTCTGATTCCCATATTCAGCATATCAAAGGCACAAAATTTGTCCGCAACTGGGATCAGGGTCTGAAACGGGCGGTGGCCGAGGCCAACCTCATGTCGCCCAAGCCGGATTTCGTCATGTATGGCGGTGATCTGGCCCAGCTGGGCACCCGGGAAGAACTGGACCACGGTTTTGAGATAATGTCGGCCCTGAAACATAAGACCCATTATGTTATGGGGGAGCATGACTATTATGCTGACCTCGGCGAATATTGGTCTTCTCAGGTGGGAAAACAATATTACAGCTTTGATCACAAGGGCGTTCATATCATCGTGCTCAATAGCATCCTGACCGATGACCACTGGACCCATGAGCGTTGGGCCAATGGCACCGAACGCATGGGGGTTATGGCCGGGCTGGACGATCCCCGTGGGTCGCCCTTCATGGTCGGGGCGGCGCAGCGAAAATGGCTGGCCAATGACCTGAAAGGCGTCAGCAAAGACACGCCGATTATCGTCTTTTCCCATTCGCCGTTGCAAAAACTGTTTAAAAACTGGAATTTCTGGACCGATGATGCGGAGCTGGTACAGGCGATCCTCCAACCCTTTGACAGCGTCACCGTATTTTACGGCCATGTCCATCAAATCCAGTATAACCAGATCGGCAATATTACCTTTCATTCGGTGATGGCCACGGCCTGGCCCTGGCCCTATCCGGAAAGCTATGCCCAGGCGGAAAACCATATGCCGCACCTGACCGTGCCCATTAACCGGGCCGACCCCTTCTTTGAGCGGGACGCCACCGGCTGGCAATATGTTGACATCAACAGCGGCAAGGCCACCGTCAAATTCAGCCTGACCGAGAATGAACCCCGGACCGTTGGCTATGATGCCAAACGCGGCTATCCGCTGGATACCAAATATGTCAGCCGCTCAAAACCACCGCAAAACCACTATTAGTCCCGGACATCACAAGGAAAATATTATGCGTAACATCATTCAAACATTGTTCTTGGTTACCGCCCTCGGCTTGGGAAGTACCCTGACGGCGCAGGCGGATGAATTCACCAAGGAAGATCTGGACATCTGGCAAAAGGAATTTATGGCTGTGGTGGCCGTTGGCCGGACGGCCTTTACGGACCCAAATCTGGGCACCAACGGCGTGGTCTGTGCCCAATGCCATCCCAACGGGGCCAATACCCACCCGGAAACCTATCCGAAGTTCCAGAAACAGATAGGCCGGGTCATTACCCTGCCGGAAATGATCAACTGGTGCATCCGCAACCCCCTTGAAGGCAAGCCAATGGCCCTTGATGACCCCAAGATGGTCGCCATGCAGGCCTATATTACCCATGAGCGGCGCAATGTTAAGCTGGCCCCTGGAAAGCATTAAATAACCAGCTTTTATACAGGGCTCAAATTGATCTCAATCAAACTTATGCGAGCGGGAATCAAATAAAGCTATTTAACTTGATTAAGAAGCTCACAAGATGTAGACCATTTTTATGCATAAGTTTGCCAATCCTGCCCGCTTTATGCGGTTGAGTAATATGTTTCTGCCCTGGATAGCGGGCATAACGGTCCTTCTGTTTGCCTTGGGGCTCTATTATGCCCTTGTGGTCGCGCCCGAGGATTATCAGATGGGCAGCACGTACCGGATTATGTTTGTTCATGTACCAGCCGCCTATATGGCCCAATTCGGTTACGGCGCCATTGCGGTGGCCAGTGCCGTGGGCTTTATCTGGAAACATCCTCTTGCCGATCAGGCGGCGCGGGCCATCGGGCCCGTAGGCGCGGCCTTCACCGCCCTTGCCCTGATCACCGGCAGCCTGTGGGGCAAACCCATGTGGGGGACCTATTGGATATGGGATGCCCGGCTGACTTCCATGCTGATCCTGTTCTTTGTCTATTTAGGATATATCGCTGTCTGGCAAACCATAGATGACCACGCGCGCGCCGCAAAGATTGCCGCCATTGTGGCCATGGTCGGCCTTGTCAATGTGATCATCATCAAATTCTCCGTGGACTGGTGGAATACCCTCCATCAACCGGCGAGCCTGATGCGCATGGATGGCCCGACCATAGGCGGTGATATGCTGGCGGCCCTGCTTTTAATGATTGCAGCCTTTAACATGTTCTTTTTCACCATCATAATCTGGCGAATCCAAAGCCTGATCCTGCGGCGGCGTATCCGCTCGCTCAGGATTCAGCTTGGCGGGGGGCGCGGATGATGGAAGGAAATGACGTTTTTCTCCTGTTCAGCTACATAGCCAGTGCCGTGGTTCTGATCGCCTTATTTGTGACAAGTTTATGGACAAAGAAGAAAGATGAGGCCACCCTGCGCAAGCTGGAGGCCCAGATACGGGATTTAACAGATAAACAGGGTAAAAAATGACAAAGCCAGCAACAAAGGCCGGGATGCGGAAGAAACGCCGTCTGTATCTCATGCTCACCTCTATCGCTGTATTGGGGCTGGCGGTCCTGCTGGTTCTGAGCGCATTGGAAGACAGCATCCGGCTGTTCTATGACCCCACGGAAATTGTTGAAAAAGGCATAAAGCCCGGTCAAGATTTTCGCCTTGGTGGTCTGGTGGCCACTGACAGCCTTGAAAGACATGAGATTAAAGGTGCCATGGTCAATAAATTCACCGTCACGGACGGTAATGAAACGGTTGACGTGACCTATGAAGGACTGCTGCCTGATCTGTTCCGCGAAGGACAGGGGGTTGTCGCCGAAGGGTCCATGAACAGCGCCGGGGTTTTTGTGGCCACGGAAGTTCTGGCCAAACATGATGAGAATTATATGCCCAAAGAAGTCATTGACAGCCTGAAGAAACGCGGGGAATGGCAACGTGACAAGTCAGCCAAAACCAAAGCAGGTGCTTCATGATCGCTGAATTAGGTCATTTTTTTCTGGTTCTGGCACTGGGCATGGCCGTCATACAGGCGCTTTTCCCCATGATCGGTGCTGCCCGCCGTGATGGCCGGATGATGGCACTGGGACCCCCCGCCGCTTATGGTCAATTCATCTTTACCGTGGGCGCCTTTCTGGCCCTGACCTATAGTTATCTGCAATCTGATTTTTCCGTGGCCGTTGTCGCCCATAACAGCCATTCCTTAAAACCACTGATTTATAAAATTTCCGGAGTCTGGGGCAACCATGAAGGATCGCTTCTGTTATGGGTGATGTTCCTCGCGCTCTTTGGGGCCATGGTGGCCCATTTCGGGCGCAATCTGCCCAAAAGCCTGCAGGCCCGGGTTCTGTCCATACAGGCCTTGGTCGGCATCGGGTTTTTCCTGTTTATGCTGATCACCTCCAACCCTTTTGACCGCTTGCCCAATGTCCCCTTTGATGGCAACGGCCTGAATCCCCTGTTGCAAGACCCGGGGCTGGCCTTTCATCCGCCGTTTCTCTATCTGGGATATGTGGGATTGTCGGTGGCCTTTTCCTTTGCCATTGCCGCCCTGATTGAGGGAAAGGTTGACCCGGCATGGGCCAGATGGGTCCGGCCATGGACATTGCTGGCGTGGGTATTCCTGACCATCGGTATCGTGCTGGGGTCATGGTGGGCCTATTACGAGCTGGGCTGGGGCGGCTGGTGGGCCTGGGATCCGGTTGAAAATGCCTCCTTCATGCCCTGGCTGGTGGCCACGGCCCTGCTTCATTCGGCGATCGTGGTGGAAAAACGCGATACCCTGAAAAGCTGGACAATCTTGCTAGCGATCATTGCCTTTTCCTTTAGTCTGCTCGGCACATTCATTGTTCGGTCTGGTGTTCTCACTTCGGTTCATGCCTTTGCCACGGACCCGGAGCGGGGCTTGTTTATCCTGATGTTCCTGGCGCTGGTCATTGGCGGTAGTTTCCTGCTGTTTGCCCTGCGCTCTGACCGGTTGCAGGCCGGCGGGCTCTTTGCCCCGGCCAGCCGGGAAAGCGGCCTTGTGATCAATAACCTGTTTTTGTCGGTGGCGGCAGCGGTGGTGCTTTATGGCACCCTGCATCCCCTGCTCAGCGATGCCATTTTGGGCATCAAGTCGTCGGTGGGCGCGCCCTTCTTTAATCTGGTTTTCGGCTTGCTGATGATTCCACTGGTGATCACCATGGGGTTCGGCGTTCATCTGCAATGGAAGCGCGCGCGCCTCAAGGCGGTGATTGGCAAGTTAAAGATGGTCACCCTGCTATCCCTTCTGGCGGCTCTTATGGTGCTTTATGTCACCTACGGCGGCGGCATTATGCCCGTGGTCTGGATGGGGCTTGGTGTCTGGTTGCTGTTGTCCATGCTTCAGGAACTGGCAAACCGGATCAAATTATTTCAGGTGCCGCTTAAAAACAGTTTTGAACGGCTGCTGCGTCAACCCCGGTCCAGCTGGGGCATGAGCCTTGGTCATCTGGGTTTTGCCATTGGCCTGATCGGCATTGTTGCTACCTCATACTGGAGCCTGGAACAACAGAAAGTCATGCCTGTGGGCGACAGCATGACCATTGGTGAATTTACCCTGACCCTTGACGATGTTGTTGCCGTTGCCGGACCCAATTACACGGCGGTACGCGGGGCCATCACCGTAACCGACAAGAATGGCAACCATTATATGGCCTATCCGGAAAGCCGGACCTATGTGGCCTCCCCCATGACCACGACGGAGGGTGCCGTGCGGACCACATTGTCCGGAGATCTGTTCATTGTCATCGGCGAGATGCAGGGCTCCGACCGTTGGGGCATGCGGGTATATTACAAACCCATGCAGGTCTGGCTGTGGATCGGGGCCACGGTCATGGTTCTGGGTGGTTTTATATCCCTTAGCGATCGTCGCTACCGCATTGGCTCACCGGAAGGGAAAAAGACCGCACAGAAAAACAAAGGGAAACAGGCTCATGCAGTTTAAAAGATTTCTACCGCTGTTTATTTTTGCCGGGCTGTTTGTTGTCTTCATCATTGGCTTGACCCTGAATCCCCGGGAAGTCCCCTCTGCCATGATCAACAAGCCGGTGCCGGAATTTTCCCTGCCGCCGTTAAAAGGGGACGGTGTTGGATTAAGCAGTGCCGATTTGAAAGACAGTGAAAATATCATCATCATCAATTTCTTTGCCTCATGGTGCGGCCCCTGCCGTGTGGAACATCCCTCTCTTGAAATTTTGGGCAAGATGGACGGCGTGAAACTCTTTGGCATTGCCTATAAAGACCTGCCGCGCAACAGTATCAGCTTTCTGAAAAGTCTGGGCAATCCCTATGCCAAGGTTGGCACTGACCTGAAAGGCCGGACTGCCATCGACTGGGGCGTCACCGGCACGCCAGAGACTTTTTTCATTAAAAATGGTATTATCCGTTACCAGCATATCGGGCCGATTTATGAATCGCAAATTACAGAAAAAATTGCGCCGATCATCAAGGAACTTAAAGAGGAAAGTGGCTCATGAGATTTCTGCTGACCCTGCTGTTCATCGGCCTGAGCCTGAATGCCTTTGCCATTGGCGTTGACCTCAAAAAGCTTCCTGATCCTGTGATGGAGGCCCGCGCCCAGCATATCATGAAAGAACTGCGCTGCCTTGTCTGTCAAAATCAGTCGATCATTGATTCTGATGCTGAGCTGGCCGGTGACCTGCGGGCGATCGTCCGCGAACAGGTGGCCATGGGCAAGAACCACGAACAGATCATTGAATTTATGACCAGCCGTTACGGCGACTGGATTCTGTTGAAACCACCGTTCAAGGCCTCTAACGCCTTGCTCTGGTTGGGCCCTCTCTTCCTGCTCCTGATCGGTGGCTTTCTGGTGTTCCGCACCATCCGGCAATCAGCAAATAGTGCCAAGGCTGACCCTTTGAGCGCGGAAGAAGAAAAACGCCTGAAACAAATCATCGAAGATAGAGGGTAAAAAATGTTCTGGATAGCGTCTGCTTTTTTACTCCTGATTGCGCTTGCCATAATCTTGGTCCCCCTGTTCCGTTATCGCGAGGATGAGGAACAGGACCAAAGTCAAAGCCTCAATGTCTATAAAGCCCAGCTGAAAGAACTGGACGGCGACCAGAAAAACGATCAGCTCAGTGCAGAAGAAGTTACCTCGGCCCGCCTTGAGATTGAACGGCGACTGTTGAAAGTGGCAAGCACGCCCAAAGAAGACAAAACCGAAACAACCGTGACCAAGGCGGCGCGCCCGTTGCTGGTGGTGGTGACTGTCCTTGTGTTTTTGGGCAGCTATGGTTTTTACCTGTTGATCGGCAGCCCCGGCATGCCGGACTTTCCCCTTGATGAGCAGAAAAACTCTGCGGCCCAGATGACCAAGGAAGATGCCAAATCCCCGGAAATGATCAGCGAGGTGGCCATCCTGAAAACCTATCTGGCTCAAAAACCGGACGATATAAAGGCATGGCGCACATTGGGCCAGCTTGAAACCGATCTTCATGACCGCCCCGAAGCGGCGAAAGCCTTTCAACGCTGGCATGAGCTGGACCCGAACAGCATTGATGCGGCGGTGGTTTATGCTGAAAGCCTGATTATCCTCAGTGATGGCCGGGTCGGTCCTGCCGCCCTGCTTGTCCTGAACCGCGCTCGGAAAATTCAGCCACAAAACCCTGGTGTACGTCATTATATGGCGCTGGCCGAATATCAGGCTGGCAATGTAGAACAGGCTCTGGCCAGCTGGAAATCATTGGCCACCGACAGCAAGCCCGGTGCGCCGTGGCTCGGCGCCCTCAACAGATGGATTCGCAAGGCCGAGAAAGAATTGGGCGTTCAAAGCACCGGTTCCAGAGGCTCAGGCCCCGCCTTAAGCGCCGAACAACGAGCCACTGTCGCCGATATGTCCCCCGCAGACCGGGCGGAAATGATCAAGAGCATGGTGGCGCGCCTGCAAAGTAAAATGGATGCAAATCCTGAGAATATTGAAGGCTGGTTCCGCCTTGCCAAGGCCTATAGTGTCCTTGGTCAAAAGGCGGACGCGATCAAGGCAATGGAACAGGCCATGAAACATGCGCCGGACGACCAAAAACCACAGGTTAAGAAACAACTGGAAATATTAAAAAAACAAGAGTAAAATACGCGCTGATCAATAGAGTCGCAGAATGGTGACTTCTTCCCCTCAGAAGGACCGGGTGTTTTAAAAATAACCCTTAGCAATATGTTAAATATTGTTAACTATGTTTGATTTGCGATGAAAGTTACGACAAATTCACAATTGCTGACCTCTCTGGCCTCTCTGGTTGACCCCAATCAGCGCGGACAGCAACAGGCCCTGCAACAACAGCAGGAATTGCGTCAGCAAGAAAAGAAGGCCGCCGAACAAACCACCAAGGTTTCCCGTCAGGACAACATCAATGCCAACCGGGATGCGTTGCGGAAACTTCAGGATCGGCTGAAAGCCGACAATCTTGAAAAGCTAAAAGCAGACTTCTCGTCAGAGGGTCAGGGCAATCAAAGTGGTCGTGGCGGTAACGTAAACCTTAACCTCAGAGAAAATCTGGGCAGCCCAAGCCGGCCCCAAGATACCCGCCCCGGTCAGATCATCGACATCAGGGTTTAGGCTTCTCGTCCTCAACATCCATATATTTCATCAACATGGGCATTTGCGCCATCATGAACAGGATACTCATGGGCATGAACAGCCATAACTTGGTCGCAATCCAGGTATCAAAGGCAAAGTTGCGGTGGATGATCTCATTTAAAATAGCATTGAAAATATAAAAGACACCAAAACGTACGGTCAGCTTTTTCCACGCCTCATCGGGCATGGGCGGAAACCCGGCCCCAAAGATATTTTTCAAAAAATACTTGCCGAACGCCGCACCGCCCAGCAAGGCAACGGCAAAAAAACCATAGAGAATAGTCGGCTTTAACTTGATAAAAATCTCATCATGAAAATAAATGGTCGCCCCGCCCAATATGCCCACAAGGCCCCCGGAAATCCATAAAATCAGGCCAATTTTCTTGAACACAAGTTTGGACGCAAT
This sequence comes from Alphaproteobacteria bacterium, assembly GCA_013152755.1. Lineage (GTDB taxonomy): Bacteria > Pseudomonadota > Alphaproteobacteria > Sphingomonadales > Emcibacteraceae > Paremcibacter. The sequence goes on along the minus strand of JAADFR010000020.1, from coordinate 278 downwards.
CAAGGATGCTACCATGGCCGCCATAAAGACCTTGGTCGCCAGATAAACGCTCTCCATATCCTTTGAATCATAGGCATAGAAGAACAGGATAATCGGGAACATCTCAATAAAAAGCTTGAGCAATTGCTTTTGGGTGTCACTCATTATTTCAGTCCCACTAACATTTTTGAAAAATCATCGGCATCAAAGGGCTGTAAATCATCAATGGATTCACCAACACCAATGGCATGGATAGGCAGGTCGAATTTCTCGGCCAATGCCACCAAAACGCCGCCCTT
>JAADFR010000019.1 GCA_013152755.1 Alphaproteobacteria bacterium | reverse complement strand
AATCGCCGCATGGGCTAAATCGCGGGCGACAATGATGGTGCCGGTCAGGGACAGGCGGGTCTTGATGGGGTATTTTCCAAGCTCGGTCCGTAACTTGTCCATGGGCTGGTTCAGGTCAATTTTGACCACCGTATCATGGAGGTCATTTTCCGCAACCTCGGGCAGATATTTGGCCGGATTGGTTTCAAGGGCCTCAATAAAAATACCTTCCGGGGTGATTTTAGCCTTGGCCTGTCGGTCGGCGGAGCAGGAAACGCCAAAGCCGATCGGCACAGAGGCCCCGTGACGGGGCAGGCGGATGACCCGCACATCATGGCAGAAATATTTGCCGCCAAATTGGGCACCAATGCCGAAATTCTGGGTCATCTTTTGGATTTTTGTCTCTAATTCCGGCACCCGGATGGCATGGCCATAGCTATTGCCTTCTGTGGGCAGGCTGTCCAGATAGCGCGCACTGGCCAGCTTAACCGTCTTCAGGTTCATTTCCGCACTTAAACCGCCGATAACCACCGCCAGATGATAGGGCGGGCAGGCCGACGTGCCGAGCATTTTCAGGGAATCATCCAGAAATTCCAGCAGCTTGTCCTCGCGCATGATGGCAGGGGGCTTCTGAAACAGAAAGGTTTTATTGGCACTGCCGCCGCCCTTGGCCATGAACAGGAAATGATATTCATTGCCTTCGGTTGCGTATAATTCGATCTGGGCCGGGGCATTGTTTTTGGTGTTGACCTCTTCAAACATGCTGAGCGGGGCCAGTTGTGAATAGCGCAGGTTGGTGCCGACATAGGTATCCACAATGCCCTGTGATAACGGCTCCCCGTCGTCGCCTTCTGTCCAGACATATTGGCCCTTCTTTCCGACCACAATGGCGGTGCCGGTATCCTGACAGCCGGGTAGAACCATACCAGCGGCGATATTGGCGTTTTTCAACAGCTCGGTCGCGACAAATTTGTCATTCTCCGAGGCTTCCGGGTCTTGCAGAATATTGGCCAGCTGTTGCAAATGTCCGGGGCGGAGCAGATGGGCAATATCGCGCATGGCTTCCTTGGCCAGCAACCGCAAGCCTTCAGGGGCGACTTTGAGAATGGTTTTACCGTCCAGCTCCACGGTGGATACATGGTCCGAGGTAATCTTCCGATAGGCGGTTTCTTCTCCGGCCAAAGGGAACATGTCAGTGTAATTAATGTCGGTCATTTATCCTGCTTTCCATTATTGGGTGGGGCAACAGGCCCGAAGAAAACGGATGTTCGGGCGGGTTTATTTTTTCCGGAAGGTATCCAGCGTTACCACGTTATCTGTACCTGTATCCGAATCATTTTCCTGATTTTCGGCGACAGGGGTGACGTGTTGCTCATCTTCGTTATCATTATTGACCTCGGTCGCATGAAAATGCAGGCCAAAATCAACGCTCGGATCGAAAAAACCTTCCAGTGCCATAAAGGGGATGGACAGATTTTCCAGCTTGCCATTGAAACTCAGGGATATTTCAAAGTGAACGTCATCTACCTTGAGGTTAGAAAATTGATTCTGGACCACGATGGTCATTTCCTCTGAATAGCGTTCCTTCAGATAGTCCGGAATGCAGGTATCTGGATGGATGGTACTGAAGGTAATATAAAAATGATGTTCACCGGGCAGGCCCTCTTTTGCCGTATTTTGTAATACGTCACGAACCACAGAAAGCAGGGCCATCTGTACCATATTGTCATATTGAATTAAGGTTTCAGTCATTTTTACACAATATTCCTGTCATCGAATCTACTGACTGGAAGTATAACGGTTATGATCTGGAGGGGCCAGTCTAATTTTTGCATCAGGCTGGCCCCGCCCATAGATAAAAGACCTAAAAGCTTGTCTGCAGGCGGGCATAGAAGGACCGCCCCGGCTCATTCACTCTTATGACCGTCGCATCACTGAGGCTTTCCCGGTTCAGGTGATTGGCATAGAGGGCATCAAATAGGTTGGACACCCCGAAACGCAGACGGCTGTTTTCCTGTAGCTTGACCGTGGCAAAAATATCAAGAGCGGCATACCCATCCGTGATGCCCGCGTCCCGGCCACTGCCTGTCAGGGGATTGTCATCGACCCGCTCCTGCCGGACGGCCCCGCGTAGCCGGCCGCCCAGAGACCAGAAGTCTTCTGTATAAGTCACCGTCAGGTCATAGCTGAGGGGAGGGATTTGATAGAGCGGGATATTTAAATCCTGATTCTGGCCATTGGTATAGGAAATATTGCCGAACAGCGTCAGTTTATCGGACAGATCCGCACTTCCTTCCAGCTCAAATCCCCAGATGCGGGCATCAATATTCTGATAAATGAGCGCATTATTACTCAGCAGGATACCATCCTGATCATGGGCGCGATCCCGGAATATATAGTCATTGATGTCATTATAATAGGCCGACAGTAACAGCCGCCAATCGGCCTTGCGCAGGCCGACTCCCATATCAAACTGGGTATGTTTCTCAGGGGCCAGAGCCGGATTGCCGAACCAGCTCAGGTTGATAATATCACCCGCAGGTGTGGTGCTTGTGCCCATAAGGCTCGCGGCATAGCGTTCAACCGTATTGGCGCTGCGGTTGCTGCGGCTTACACCCATATAGAAGGCCATGTCATCATTGATGTCATATTCAAGGCGCAACAGGCCCCCAAAGTCATTATCCGTCTGTGGGCTGGCCATTGTGCCGTAATAGAGGTTATAGAGCATATTGGGGGACATGGGCATCATGCCGGGCATGGTCAGGCTGTTTTTCACATCAGCCTTGTCCGCCCGCGCGGTCACATGATCGTACCGTAGCCCTACCTTGATCTGCAAGCGGTCAGACAGGGGCCGAACGGCCTCGGCAAACAGACCGGTCGTGCGGATGGTGGCATCGGGAATCAGAACAGACTGCACCAGATTGAGGTTATTCCGGTCCATATCATTGCCCAGCCGCAAACCATCATGATGGATATTTTTCACATCTGCCCCGATGGTGATGTCAGCTCCCAGTGTTAATAGTTCGGCGGCGATCCTGCCGCCGGCGGTGGTATTTTCCAGTTCGGCCTGACGGAACATCATCATCCGGTCGCGCAGGGAAAAATTATTCATCATATGGGTGGCATAAGAGCGATAGGCTTCAAGTTTCACCGCCTGAAAAATACCATTACTGTCGGTCTCGTGCCTGATTCGTCCGCGCAGGATCGTGGCGGCTCCCTCGGGCGAATCCATACCGGCACCGGGGAACAGGGTATCGCGGGTTTCTTCGCGGCTCAGGCCGATGGCGACTTCTGTATTGTCATCCGCATAGCCAACCTCGGCACTGCCGCCGTAGCTTTGAAAGGCGGTGCGCACCTCCTGTCCGGCCCCGTCCTGATAATTTCCGGCCTCTTTATAGTGACCGTTCAGGCGCAGATACAGCTTGCCGGACCGGGCGGCCAGATTACCGGCCAGACTCCATATATCCCCGTTGCTTTCATAGGCCCCGTCAAGGCGGCCTTTGATATTTTGACCATTGTCAAACGTGGGCGCATGATGTTCGATGATGATGGTGCCGCCGCTACCGCCAGGGCCATATTGAACCGATTGATAGCCCCTGTGGACAATGACCACATCAGCGGTATCAATATCGGCGAAAGCCGCCGGGGTATCCATACGGTTTGGCCCGGCCCCTTCTAGAAAGGCCCCGTCAGTGATGATGTTGATCTGGCTGCGGCTCTGACCCCGGATGACCGGTTCCAGCGCATGACCACCCATGCGGCCACTGGTTACGCCCGGAATCATCCGCAGGTAATCGCCCGCATCTGCGGCGGGCTTGCCATCGGTGTCTTTGGGGACGGTGGTGGACAGGGCCGGTTTCTGTTGCAGGCTGCCGGTGACCACGATTTCATCCATGCTCTTTTGGGGCGTTATGATAACGGTTTGTGCCGATGCCGAACTGGTGTTTAAGGCAAGGCATAGCAAGGCGACACCTGAAGACAGGCGTCCCGCGAGGGGGTTGTATTTGGACATATTTCTTCCCTGAAATTCTTTATTGAATACAAAAAAACTACGGACCCATGTGGGCCGCATTAATGGTGTTTGATAGTAGGATATAAAGAAATCAGGCGACGGGCGGCGCGCGCGGAGGGCAGGCCGCATTGAGCGGTGCCTCGGGAGATAAAGAGATATATTGCGGGAAATACAGCCTGTAGGAAACCGGGTTGAGAACAGGAGACTCAACCACAAGAGAAGCCGTATTTGCGATGACCTTATGGAAAGGCAGGCAATATATACAATGCTCCAGACGACCCTCATTGCCTTTGGTCGGGTTGCCGTTTTTGTCCAGTGTGATGCGTTTCAACCCTTGGGGTGTGCAGATCACAACGCTCTGTTCACCGGGCAGGAAATTATCATCACTATTGGCATTGGCGGCGGACAGGGCCGCCGTGGACAGGAAATTCACCATTAAAACAAACAGGACAAACCGCCCGATCCCACGACCAAAACGGCCTGCGATCAGTGACATAAAGTCTGTTGTCTGTTTTCCATACATCATGGATGATTTTCCTAAATTGCCAAAGGCATCTTAGGATATAGCAGGATATTATTTTTTGATCTAGGACAAAAAGGCGGCTTTTACGGGGAAATTAAAGTGAAGGGCTTCTGTTGCTAGGTGCCCTCCGGACCCCGCGTAACTAACCTATTAGGCAGCTACAGCAAATGCTTCGTTATTATCGTTTGCATCTACAAATTTGACCCGTCACAGCGGAATCATGCTGAGCAAAAGTTATATCTTTATTACGCACGTCGATCCTATTTCGCCCCCGCATCATAAGATTTGGGCCAATCATTAAGGGAGATTGGTGGAGGCGCCGGGTACCGCCCCCGGGTCCGCAACGTCTATTCCATATATCAGTTTATTGCCGTAGTCGGTTGCCCGACACCCTATATATAGGGTGAAATGGTTTCTGTTTCAACGGTGATTCGAGAATGGTTTCTGATATGGATAAGGTTTCATCAGGATGACACTGTCGGGATTCTTTACAGTCTTGAAGGTGAAATAATCTCAACTCATTGATATACATAGATATTATTTTCTGGCATAAATATTGCTTGTTTCTTAGGGTGGCTGAGATAACTATAAATTACCTTAAAGGAACGGAAGATGAGAAAATTATTTTTTGCAATTATATTTTTAGCGATGGCACCGTTATCTGCCAATGCCACCTTTATTGATGCTCATAGTGCGATTTATTTTGGCACATTTGATAGTGGGGGAATAGGCAGGGCACAGGGTTTTGTGGCTGATAGCGATTTTTCGGTGTCCGGCATCGGAATTTATGGTGACCTGATATCGCAAAGTTTTGATATTGTCGTCTATTCGAGTGTGGATGGGCTTTCTGCGGGTGCTATATTGGCCACGGCCTCAGACACTGTGGGCGGCACCGGCATGGGCTGGAATGATATTGCGCTGGATTTCGATTTCATAATGGGGAATTTTTATGTGGTTAACTGGCGGCCAACTGTGTCTAATGCTTCCTGGGGGGTAATTGAATATTACCGTGATAATGTACTGCCCCATACTGTTGGCCCGCTTACCCTGCTTGAAGGATTTGAAGGTTATAATGCCCAGAACGCAGATAATTTTCTGCATCCGCGTCTGCGCTATATAACAGGCGTATCAGTACCTCAGCCTGAAATATTCGGATTGTTTCTGCTTGGATTGTTCGGCCTTGGTCTGTTGCGCCGGAAGAGCATCTGAAATATTCATCGTCAGGTTTTTAAAAGGGTGGCCAACTGACCGCCCTTTTTTATTTTCTGTCAACAGACTTTTGCATATTTACAAAGAAAAAAATGAATGGCTTACGAAAAATAATTATATAAAATAGAGTAACGGGTAATAATTAATGTGACGGAAGCCTATGAAACAATATCTGGATTTAATGCGCCATGTGAAGGATCAGGGGGCGGTCAAGGGGGACCGGACCGGGACCGGGACGGTGAGTGTCTTTGGGTATCAGATGCGCTTTGACCTGAGCGCGGGCTTTCCTATGGTCACCACCAAGAAACTGCACCTGAAGTCCATCATTCATGAGCTGCTCTGGTTTTTGACCGGAGATACCAATATCCGTTATCTACAGGAAAACGGCGTGCGTATCTGGGATGAATGGGCCGATGAAACGGGTGACCTTGGCCCGGTATATGGCCATCAATGGCGGTCTTGGCCGTTGCCAAACGGGAAAACAGTAGATCAGATCACCAATCTGGTACAGATGATTAAAAACAACCCCGACAGTCGCCGCCTGATTGTCAGCGCGTGGAATGTGGCCGATGTGGATCATATGGCCCTGCCGCCGTGTCATTGTCTGTTCCAGTTTTATGTGGCTGAGGGCAAGTTAAGCTGTCAGCTTTATCAGAGGAGCGCGGATATTTTCCTCGGCGTGCCGTTCAATATTGCCTCCTATGCCCTGCTGACCATGATGCTGGCACAGGTCTGCGGCCTGAAAGTCGGGGACTTTATTCACACCTTCGGCGATGCTCATCTCTATAGCAACCATATGGAACAGGTGGATTTGCAGTTAAGCCGCGCGCCACTGCCCCTGCCGACCATGAAAATCAATCCGGATATAGACGATATTTTCGCCTTTACCTTCGATGATTTTGAGCTTGTGGGCTATGACAGCCATCCTCATATTGCGGCGAAGGTGGCGGTATGACGGTGAAGCTATCCCTGATCGTGGCGGTGGCCGAAAATGGCGTGATCGGAAATAACAACGACCTGCCATGGAAAATATCCTCTGACCTGAAATATTTTAAAGAGAAAACCATGGGCAAGCCCATTATCATGGGCCGAAAAACCTTTCAATCCATTGGTCGCCCTCTGCCGGGCCGGGTTAATATCGTCATCACCCGGGATACCGGTTTTGTGCCTGAGGGCGTGATCACTGCTCATACTTTGGAGATGGCGCTTGACGTGGGCAAGAATATGGCGCTGGTCAAGGGCGTGGATGAGGTCATGGTCATTGGCGGCGCACAGATTTACCAACTTACTCTGCCGGATGCGGACCGCCTCTATCTGACGCGCGTTCATGGAGAGGTTGAGGGCGATGCCTATTTCCCAGCGCTAAACCCCGATGACTGGCTCGAAGCTGCTGTTGAAAGACATGCTGCCGGGGATAAGGACAGCCATGATTACAGCCTGATCGTGCTGGACAGGATTTAGCTTACTTGAGGCTTCCCACCTTAGAATTTTATTTAATCAATCTGTAACCAATTCACATTAGAACATTATAATTAATCGATCAAAGATAGCTTAATATATCGGCAAGCTATTTTTGGTTGTTTTTTTTAGGCCAAAAATATTGAATGGGTATTTTGGTACATAAATATAAAAGAGGGAAAAATAAATGTTCAAAATTAACAAGATATTGAAGGGCACCGTTGGAAAAAATAATGGTGAGGATGTAAGGTCCATTCTGGTTGCCCTGGATAAATCGCAGGCCGTAATATCATTTGATATGGATGGTATGATCCTTGATGCCAATGACAATTTCCTTACAACTGTGGGCTATAGTCTGGCCGAAATCAAAGGCAAGCATCATAGCATGTTTGTGGAGCCGGATTATATACAGTCGCAAGAATACAAACAATTCTGGCAGTCTCTTCGGGCCGGTGAATATCAGGCAGCACAATATAAACGCATAGGCAAGGACGGCAAAGAGGTTTGGCTTCGCGCCACATATAACCCGGTATTAGGCTCAGATGGCCGGGTTGTTAAAGTCGTGAAATATGCGACGGAGATTACGGCGCATATAATGCAGAATGCGGATTATGCTGGGCAAGTGGTCGCAATTGGCAAGGCTCAGGCGGTCATATCATTTGATCTGGATGGCATGGTTCTTGACGCCAATGATAATTTTCTTGAGGCGGTGGGCTATAGCATTGCCGAAATCAAGGGCAAACATCACAGCATGTTTGTGGAGCCAGAGTATCGGCAGTCGCAGGATTACAAACAATTCTGGCAGTCTCTCCATGCCGGTGAATATCAGGCGGCGCAATATAAACGCATCGGCAAGAATGGCAAAGAGGTCTGGCTTCAGGCGTCCTATAATCCAATTCTGGACCCAAATGGCAAGGTGTTTAAAATTGTGAAATACGCCACTGATATTACGGCGCAAAAAATGCAGAATGCGGATTATATTGGACAGATAGAGGCCATAAGTAAGGCTCAGGCTGTCATATCGTTTGATCTGGGGGGTATGGTCCTCGATGCCAATGATAATTTTCTCAAGACTGTGGGCTATAGTCTGGCCGAGGTCAAAGGCAAACATCACAGCATGTTTGTGGAGCCAGATTACGGGCAGTCACAGGATTACAAACAATTCTGGCAGTCTCTGCGGTCCGGCGAATATCAGGCAGCACAATATAAACGTCTTGGCAAAGGTGGCAAGGAAGTTTGGCTTCAGGCTTCTTATAATCCGATTTTGGGACCGGACGGCAAGGTTTTCAAGGTGGTAAAATATGCTACCGATATTACGGTGCGCGTAACAACCAGACTTGAGACCGAGCGGGTTGGTAAGCTGGTCGATGATAATCTGGACAAGATATTACGGGCTGTCGGGGATGCCAATACGAAATCCGCAACGGCATCTGATGCTTCCAATGAAACATTGGAAACGGTTCAGGCCGTGGCCCTTGCCACGGAAGAATTTCAAATAGCCTCCAATGAAATCGCATGCAGCATGGAAACGTCACGCTCTGAGGTGGAACGGGCCATGAGTGAAACTGTTAATGCAGATAAATCTACTCAGAAACTTTCTAACGCGGCGATGGAGATGAATAAAATCGTTATAGTGATACAAGAAATTGCCAGTCAGATTAATTTGCTGGCCTTGAATGCAACGATAGAATCGGCGCGGGCGGGGGATGCCGGGAAAGGTTTTGCGGTTGTCGCATCAGAAGTAAAAGCACTTGCCAATCAGGTGGCTGATGCAACGACACAGATCAATTCGGAAATTACCAATATGCAGGATATTTCTACGGATGTGGTTAAGCGGCTTAGCGGGATAAAGAATGCTGTGGAAATGGTTGAATCAAGCGTTACCACAGTGGCCAGTGCGGTGGAGGAGCAGGCGGTGACCACACAAAGTATCACCTCTAATATGCAGGCGGCTTCCGTTGCAGTCGGGAATATCAACACAAATCTCGGGTCAATTTCAGAAGCGATACAAAGCGCGAATGACCATGCTGAAGAAGGTACTGAACTATACCGCAGTTTAAATATGTGAGGATTATCGCCTCGTAATTCTGAGGCCTGATATTTCGAATTTCATCCAGATTACCTTGATATTCTTTTTAATGGGCCGCTTGCAGATTCCCGGATGATTAACTTATAATCAAGTATGTTGTTCTTTTCAGCTTCGCTGTCCGGATACATGAGGAATTCTGCGGCTTTTTCGGCCATTGCCATGATGGGCTGGCGAATTGTGGTCAGCTCCGGCATATGGAGGAGGCCAGCGGCACATCATCGAACCCCACCACCGAGAGGTCATCGGGGACGATCAGGCCATGTTTCTGCGCCATTGAGATTGTGGCGGCGGCCATGTCGTCATTGCTGGCAAAAATAGCCGTGGGCCGCTCGGCAAGATTTAACAAGTTCTCTGCGCAGGAGATTCCTGATTTATAGGAAAAATAGCCCTGCTGAATATAGTCCTCGGGCAGGGGGATGCCATGCTTTTTCAAGGCCGCCTGCATCCCGTTATAACGCCGGTCACTGGCCCCGTGGTCAGGATGTCCTTTAATAAAACCGATTTTCCGATGGCCCAGCTCGATCAGGTATTCGGTCATGTCATAGGCGGCCTGACGATCATCCATCGTGACAAAAGGTGAGCGGTTCGGTTGGGTCTGGGGCGCAATGCGGACGATGGGAATATTGGCTTTGGTGAGGGCGGAGAGGATTTCCGGCGCGTCACACAGGGGGGGCGGGATGATGACGCCGCTTACCTTTGATGTGCCGATCAGGTTCTTGTCAATTTCATAACAGCCATCCTCTTTGCGTTCAAAAGCGTTAATGATCAGGTGAAAGCCATTTTCGGTGCATTTATGGAGCGCCCCCATCAGTATCTGGCTGAGATAGGCCGCATTGGGATTGTCATAAATAAGGCCGAGGAAATAGGAGCCAGACCCGGCCAAACTCCTTGCGGCCGCATTGGGCTGATAGTTCAGTTCGGCGATGGCGTCGAGGATTTTACGGCGGGTGGCCTCCTTGACATTGGCCTTTTTGCTCATCACACGGGAAACGGTCATGATAGAGACACCGGCACGGTCGGCCACATCCTGAATCGTTATATTATCTTTTTTCACCATCACGCGTCTCACCCGTCCACAAGTATAATATTGACAAATATGGCCAATAATGTTAACGCTAACATTATATCAGAATACTTGCTGTATGTGCAAGTGAAATCAATGTATCAGGATTATAAGCCTGAGGAAAATGGATAGTGATATTAAGATGAAGGCATTGGATATTGTTATATTTGGCGGGTCAGGCGATTTGTCGTTGCGCAAATTAATGCCCGCACTGTATTTTCTGTATGGCCGGGGGGAAATTGACGAGGGCTGCCGAATTCTTGGCCTGTCACGGGGTAAATTGGACCGGGATGCGTTCCGGGCGCAGGTTCTGGAAAAACTAAAGCTTTACCTTGGCGCGGATTATAATGCGGCACAGGCAGAGGCCTTTGCCGGGTTGCTGGACTACCGCGATCTGGATATTTCCGATAACCGTTCGTGGGACAAGCTAAAGGCGTATCTCGACCCAGCCGGTGCGCGTGCTGTCATCTATTATATGGCGGTGCCGCCGACCTTGTTTGCCCCCGTTTGCGAACAGTTGGGCCATAACGGGCTAAATTGGGACAGCAGCCGTTTGGTGGTGGAAAAACCGCTTGGCGAAGATACGGACAGTGCCGCCCGGGTGGGCGAAATCCTGTCGTCAGTTTTCCAGGAAGGTCAGATCTACCGCATTGATCATTATTTGGGCAAGGAAGCGGTGCAGAATATATTAGCCTTCCGTTTTGAGGATGGCCGGGTTGAGACTATATGGAATCGCGATCATATTGAAAATATTCAGATCACGGTGGCGGAAACTGTTGGTGTGGAAGGCCGGGCAGCGTTCCTTGACCGGGCGGGAATATTGCGTGATATGATTCAAAATCACTTGATGCAAATTCTGTGTTTCATCGCCATGGACAGGCCCAAAAGCCTAACCGCCGATGATGTGCGGGATCAAAAAGTTCGGATTGTTCAATCCCTGCGCCCCATAACGGCACAGAATATTCAGGACCATGTGGTGCGGGCGCAATATGGATCGGGCGTAGCTGTGTCTGGCTATCAGCAAGAGATTGAGGGCATGGATATTGCCGGGAATGGGGAGGTTTTCATAGCTGTGCGGGTTTACGTGGATAATGATCGCTGGCGGGATGTGCCATTTTATTTGCGGACAGGAAAAAAACTGTCAAAACGGTTTGCCCGGGTTGTGGTCCAGTTCAAGGCAGGCGAAGCGATAAGCCGGGTTATCTTCAATACGGATATGACCATTCAGATAGAGGAAGAAACCATCAGCGGTGTTGTTCAAAACAAGCGTATCCCTGATGCCTATGAAAAACTTCTGGGCGATGTGATTGCCGGGGATCAGTCCTATTTTGTACGTCACGACGAAATCATCGCGTCATGGAAATGGATTGACGGCATTCGCAAGGCGTGGGACGCAGCGCCGCTTGAAATGTATGAATATGCGGCGGGGTCCATGGGGCCGAATGCCAGCGATGACCTGCTCGCCATTGCGGGCCATAAATGGTTTGAGGAATAAGCGATGAACCAGATTACAGAATATAAATTTGACAGCCGGGAAGCCCTGTTTCAACAGCTGTTAGGCGATGTAATGGCCGGATTATCCACGGCGGCGGCGGAGAGATCACAGGCCTCCATGCTCCTGTCCGGCGGCACGTCCCCCGGTGCGCTCTATCGGATGATGTCCAGAGAAGATATGGATTGGAACAAGGTCTGGTTCGGGTTAAGTGACGAGCGTTGGGTGGCCCCCGACCATGCCGACAGCAATGAAAATCTGGTGCGGGAAACACTTTTGACGAACAAGGCGGCCAAGGCCAATTTTATTGGCATCAAATCACCGGGTGACGATGTGGCCAAAGGGCAAGCTGTGTCCCATGAACAATTGTCGGCCCTTCCCCGGCCCTTTGACATCACCTTGCTGGGCATGGGACTTGATGGCCATACGGCGTCCCTGTTTCCGGATTCTGTGGATATTACGACGGCCTTGAGTGAAGAAAATCAGATGTTGTGCCAACCCATTCGGCGCGGCGCGGGGGAAGTTCCCCGCATGAGCATGACATTGAATGCCTTGCTTTCCTCCCGTGAGATCAAATTGCTGATTTTTGGCGCGGACAAATGGCATGTCTATGCGGAGGCCATGACCCGGAAATCCGATCATCAGCCTGTCAGCCATATATTGCACCAACGAAACGTCCCGGTTTCACTCTATTGGGCACCCTAGGATCGTAAATATGAATTTTGCCGTTAAAGAAATCACAGACCGGATAATTGCCCGCAGTCAGCAGAGCCGCGCGGCTTACCTTGGTAAAATCAAGGCCGCAAAAGGGTCGGGCCCACGGCGCGGCCAATTGGCCTGCGGTAATCTGGCCCATGCCTTTGCCGCCTGCGGGACAGAGGACAAGAACGACCTCGGCACTGATATTAAACCAAATTACGCCATTGTTTCGGCCTATAATGATATGCTGTCCGCCCATCAGCCGTTTCAAAATTTCCCGGAAATTATCAAGGATGAGGCCCGCAAGCAGGATGCCGTTGTACAATTCGCGGGCGGGGTTCCGGCCATGTGTGACGGGGTGACACAGGGCCGCGCCGGTATGGAGCTTAGCCTGTTCAGCCGGGATGTGATCGCCATGTCCACGGCCATTGCCCTCAGCCATGATGTGTTTGACGGGGCCTTTTATCTGGGCGTCTGTGACAAAATCGTGCCGGGGTTGCTGATCGGGGCGTTGTCCTTCGGTCATCTGCCGGGTATATTCATGCCCGCCGGGCCCATGACATCGGGCCTGCCCAACGGGGAGAAGGCCCGTGTGCGGCAATTATATGCCGAGGGTAAGATCGGGCGGGATGAATTGCTCGTCGCGGAAAGCCAGTCCTATCACGGGCCGGGCACCTGCACCTTTTTTGGCACCGCCAATTCCAATCAGATGCTGATGGA
>JAADFR010000018.1:615-10196 GCA_013152755.1 Alphaproteobacteria bacterium | reverse complement strand
CTGTTGTTGCTGGATGAGCCCACCAACTATCTTGACCTTGAAGGGGTCATGTGGCTGGAGAATTTTGTCAAAAATTACCCCTATACCATCATTATCGTCAGCCATGACCGGGATCTGCTCAACAGCTCCGTTACCGCCATTCTTCATCTGGATCAGCTGAAATTAAAACTCTACACCGGAAATTACGATAATTTCGAGAAATTACGCCGGGAACAGCTGGCCCACCGACGGGCCAATATCGTCAAGCATGAAGCGGCCCAGAAGCATCTGCAAAGCTTTATCGACCGCTTCAAGGCCAAGGCCTCCAAAGCCAAACAAGCCCAAAGCCGGGTCAAAATGTTGGAAAGGATGGGGCCGCTGGATAGTATTCTGGAGGACAAGACATTTTCCTTTGAATTTCCCAACCCGAAGCCCCTCGCCCCGCCATTATTCACGCTGGATCATGGTGAAGTGGGTTATAGCGCCGGAAACCCGGTGTTAAAACGGCTCAACCTGCGCCTTGACATGGATGACCGCATCGCCCTGCTAGGCCAAAATGGCAACGGTAAATCCACCTTTGCCAAATTGATTTCAGGACGGCTGGAGATCATGGACGGCGAGCTTAAGAAATCTTCCAAGCTAAGCGTGGGTTACTTCGCTCAGCATCAGCTGGATGAATTGAATATGGACGGTACGCCGCTGAGCCACCTGAAAGAGCGCATGCCCAACATCCCGGAAAGCCGGGTCCGGGCAAAACTCGGGTCATTCAGCTTTGGTGCGGACAAGGCCATGACACGGGTTGAGGACCTGTCCGGCGGCGAAAAAGCCCGGCTGTTATTTGCCCTGATGTCCCTCGATGCGCCCCATATCCTAATTCTTGACGAACCGACCAACCATCTGGATGTGGAAAGCCGTGAAGCCCTGATCCACGCCATCAACGGTTATGAGGGGGCGGTGATTATGATCAGCCATGACCGTCATTTGATTGAGGCCTGCGCCGATCGGCTATGGCTGGTCCATGACGGCACCGTCACCCCTTATGACGGCGATATGGAGGATTACAAAAAACTGATCCTGAAAGCCCGCTCATCGTCCCGCAAGAGAGCCAAAAAACAGGATGTGGTGGAAAAGGTCAGAAGCGAGAATCCGGAGCTTACCAGCCTGCGCAAGAAGTCGGAAAAGCTGGAAAAGAAGATCAAGAAACTGACCACAGAAATCGCCAAATACGACCGGGCCTTGAAAAACCCGAAACTCTATATCCACGGTGATGTCAGAGCCGCCGCCGCCCTCAAAAAATTCACCGCTGAAAAGCTGGACATGACCCTTGACCTGGAAGAATTCGAACTTGAATGGCTGGCCATGCAGGAGGAGATGGAGACTTTGGAAAGGTGAAGGTCAGATGATCCATAGCATGAACATTCATCAGGACGGTGTGGAAATCAAACAACATTTTCTGCCAGACCAGCTTCTGCAAGACGTTATTGCTGAAATAAGCCAATCCAAAGACCTCATTGAAAAACATGGCATAAGAAACGCCGAAAAGAAATTCAAAAGTATTTTTCAGGTAGCACACCATAAAAACCTGCAACAGGAAGCCCGCAAAATTCTTGGCGGAGAACCGCAAATTGTGCGGGTTATTTTCTTCGATAAAAATCCTGATAAAAACTGGCTTGTCAGCTGGCATCAGGACAAAACGGTTGCTTTAAACCAAAAGTTTAATTGTGAAGGATGGGGGCCCTGGACCGTTAAAGACAATACACATCACGTTCAACCGCCTCTTGGTGTTCTCAACAAAATGATCACCTTCAGGATACATCTTGACCCGTCTGATGAGGAAAATGGATGCTTACTTGTCATACCGGGTTCTCATAAACGGGGAATTTTGAAACATTCGGAAATTAATGAGATAACAGGAAAAGACACCGCGTTACCTTGCAGAGTTGATTATGGCGACACTTTTATTATGCGGCCACATATCCTTCATTCATCCAAGAAATCCTTAGAGCCGACTCACCGACGGGTCATTCATATAGAATATAGTTCCTATAAATTGCCGATAGACATAAGCTGGGCATAACACCCCCAATATTATCATCAACTCATTTGGTTGTTCTTAAAAAAACAGGCAGATTATGACGGCATTCACCTCTTTGCTTATAATACGTCTGGATAAATATCCGCAAGCTTGATATTTTAACACTTTCTTTCCACAAGATACGTATATCTATAAAAAATCAAGGCGCGGGCCTGCACATAAGAAAAGAAAAAAACATGTCGTCACAGGACACAGCTTCTTTATCCGGCGAAGTCTTCAGAGGCACCAAATGGTATATGGCCATGCGGTGGTCTATACGGGGGTTGGGCTTTATTAGTTCAGCTTTTCTAGCCCGGTTGCTTATGCCGGAGGATTTCGGACTTGTGGCAACCGTACTGGTTATATTTGGCCTGATTTCCCTGTTGTTTGAGTTTGGTGTTAACTGGGCATTGATACAGAATAACAAAGCGACAGACGATCATTTCCATACCGCATGGACCCTGCGCCTGTTACAGTCCCTGGTCATTGCCCTATTGCTGGCGGCATTTTCTCCCCTGATCGCCGATATATACGGTGACGTGCGCCTGGAACTTATCTGTCAGATTTTTGCCGTGGGGACCATGATCCGGGGTTTTGAAAATATTGGTACGGTCAAGCTTCAGAAGGATATGAGGTTTTCAAAGGATTTCCTCTATAATGTAGCCCCGAAAGTCATTTCCACCTTTGTTACTATTGGCCTGGCTTTTCATTATAAATCTTATATGGCCTTGGTAATTGGCGCTGTTTCAAATAACCTTATTATCGTAATCGCCAGTTATCTGGTGATCAATTTCCGGCCCAGGTTTTCTTTTGCAAAGATATCTGAAATATGGGGATTTTCCCAATGGATACTGGTCCGCAATATAGCCCAATATATCAGCACGCAGGGAGATTTATTCTTTCTCGCAATGCTAACAACCCCTGCAAAAATTGGATATTACAAATGGGGAACCGAACTATCCTTCATGACAATTACAGAAATCCAGCAACCTTTTAATCGCGCTTTGGTTCCAGGTCTGGTAAAAATAAAACATGACCATGACAGATTAATCAACGCATATCTAAAAGCTCTCGGCTTAATGACACTAATATCAGTACCTGCGGCTTTGGGCTTTGGAGCTGTTGCGGAGCAATTAATTCCAATTTTTCTTGGTGGTGGCGACAAATGGTTGCCGGTCGTTCCTCTGGCACAAGGGCTGGTCTTTTATGCGATGAGTTATGCAGTATATGGAATCTCCGTTAATCTTCTTTCTATTACAGGCAATATTAAATACACAGCCTATATGCTTTGGATCCAAGCCATTTTTACCATCGCAACATTGTATCCTGCCTATCATTTAGCAGGGCTTGAAGGAATTGCCTACTCAAGAGGATTAATTGGTATAGTAGTATTTTTTATTATTAGTTTCTTGGTCGTAAAGAAATGCCATGTATCTTTCAGTCAGATAGTAAACGTAATTTGGAGACCCACATTAGCCGGAACAGGAATGTTTATAATTCTCGTAAATATGCCCAACCTTTGGATGCTTGGAAATCCGGCGATGCTTCTCATCAAGATTATTTCTGGAACGATTTTATATATATCTTTTATCTTATTTTTATGGTGGCTCTCTAAAAAACCAGTTTCAGCCGAGCAAACACTATTATCTTCCATAAAAAGCCGAATGCCTTTTAAATAACATGATAGATAATAATAGATTCTATACATAATTTTAAATATTTAAATTTAATTATGACAAAAACAACAACGAAGAGAAGGAAATATTTCTATGATACCGTGGAGATTAAAAAATGTTATTTCAGATAAATTTCCGTTAGCTTACCATAAAATTATCAATTTCAGGCAAACTGTTAATAGTGACGAATATTGGGATAATATTTATCAAACAGAATGGGATTCTGAAAAAAGAATATGGCCAACAAAAAACATCATTATCAAAGATAATACGAAAAAAACTGATGCTATTCTTGATATTGCTTGTGGAACGGGATCAATCCTACGATTCTTAAAAGACAATGACTATAAAGATCTTCACGGAACAGAAATATCCAATCTATGTATTGAGCGTTTGGAAGACCTCGGGGTTTCCATGTTCAAGTCTATTCTACCAACCATAGAATGTAATGATAATCGCTTTGATATTGTGATTGCATCCCAAATACTTGAACATATTATCAAACGTGATAAATTTCTAAGCGAAATAAAACGTGTAACCAAGCCGGGTGGACAATGTTTTATATTTGTACCAGACGATTGTCTTGGGCCCATTGATGAACCATCACATGTAATAAAATTTAACCAAAAGTCATTAACAAAATTAATTGGAAAGTATTTCAATAATTTTACGGTCACATCGATAAAAGATGAAAACTTTGAAATGCCTATTTTATTCGCTCATATAAAAAATTAAATACGAAAGCCTGCCCTTGTGAAAACACTCATCATCGCCGGATATTTCCCGCCCTATAGCCCTGCATCGGCAAGCCGGGTAAACAAGCTGGCCAAATATATGGAAGATCAGGGCCATGACGTGCGCGTGCTATGCCCGACCAATGATGAGTTCGAGGCGGTGCTAACCCCCGAAGTTTCACAAGAGCGCATCCATTACACGGCTTTTTCCAAAATAAACGACTTTCCCACCAGAGTTAAAGGCTTTCTAAAATCTCTGGTTGGCAAAAGCAGGGATAATTCTCCGGAAACCGAGGGGACAACTGCCGCACCGGATGCGGACGCCCCCGCTGGTACGGAATCAAAGATCAGCATTCTCTATCGGCAGCTGACAAATATCCCGGACAATCTTGTGGGCTGGTATCCCCATGCCATCCGGGAGGGCAAAAAAATGTTTCAGGACTGGAGCCCGGATATTATCTTTGCCACCCTGCCGCCCTTCACCACCATGATGGTCGCCAATCGGCTTGGCCGAATGATTGACGTGCCGGTGATCTATGATTACCGTGACCTGTGGACCGATCACCCCTATTATGACACCACCGGCCTGCGCAGGACCATTGACCTGTTTCTGGAAAATCGCGCCTTGAAAAGCTGTGCCGGACTTGTGACCGTCACCAAGACATGGGCCGACCATTTGAAATCAGCCCGAAATGTTCCCGTTGAATTTGTCATGAATGGCTTTGATCCGGCAGATTTCAACCTCAAAGACCAATCATCCTATGACAAAGATAAAATCACCCTGTTATATGCGGGCTATCTATACGGCGAAAAACGTGACCCCTCTGTGGTGTTTGAGGCTCTGGGCAAAATGGGTAGTAAAGCAGCACAGGAGTTCACTGTCCTGCTCTATACGCCCGAGGGGGGCGCGGACCTAAACGACCGTCAGAATGATCTTATCAAACAACATGGGCTGGAAGATGTGGTTGTCTGCAACCGCTATATCCCGCAAAAGGAATTGCTAACCCTACAACAACAGGTTGATGTGCTTATGCTGCTACGCTGGGACCACCCAAGCGAGAACGGCGTCATCGCGGGCAAGCTGTTTGAATATATCGGGGCGAACAAGCCCATATTATCGCTGGGCAGCACCACGGGAGAAGCCGCAGACATTATCCGGGATAATGATTTTGGTCTGGTCAGCAACGACGTGGATGAGGTTGCCGCCTACTTATCCGGCCTTCTAAAAACCAAAAAACAAGCTATCGGTGCGCAAAAACCAAATCCCAACCGGGAAAATTTCACCCGCGCCCGTCAATTTACCAAGCTTGTCACCTTCATGGAAAAAATCATAGCCGACCATAAAGGTCATTGAGAATTACTCACATCCCCACAATCGTCACCCTGAATTTAGTTCAGGGTCCATCTTTAAGGCATCTCGCAGGCTGACAAATGGATTCTGAACCAAGTTCAGAATGACACGGGAAAGGAAATTGGCCGTTCCCATTTATTTGTCACCCTGAACTTGTTTCAGGGTCCATGCCTACCCAAGGGCATCATTTGATGTTTTGTTGGCCTCTACGGTTTGGTATATCTCACTACCGGAATTTTTGAATTTTTCCGCCATTTCCGCCATGCCGTTATCAGCGAACTGGCGCACTTCCTGACTGATTTTCATGCTACAGAATTTCGGGCCGCACATGGAACAGAAATGGGCCACCTTATGGGCCTCTTTCGGCATGGTCTGGTCATGATATTCGCGGGCCTTTTCCGGGTCCAGTGACAGGTTGAACTGATCCTCCCACCGGAAATCAAACCGCGCTCTCGATAACGCGTCATCGCGCAATTGTGCCCCCGGATGACCCTTGGCCAGATCAGCGGCATGGGCGGCAATTTTATAGGTTATAACCCCCACCTTCACATCATCCCGGTCCGGCAGTCCAAGATGTTCTTTCGGGGTCACATAGCACAGCATCGCACAGCCGAACCAGCCAATCATGGCCGCCCCGATGCCGCTGGTGATATGGTCATAGCCCGGCGCAATGTCGGTGGTGAGCGGGCCTAAGGTATAGAACGGGGCCTCGTGACATTCTTTAAGCTGCTTGTCCATATTGATCTTGATCTTGTTCATGGACACATGACCCGGCCCCTCAATCATCACCTGAACATTATGTTTCCAGGCGATTTTGGTCAGCTCGCCCAGCGTTTCAAGCTCGCCAAACTGCGCGTCATCATTAGCGTCAGCAATCGACCCCGGACGCAGGCCATCCCCGAGCGAGAAAGACACGTCATAGGCCTTCATAATCTCGCAAATATCTTCGAAGTGGGTATAGAGGAAACTTTCCGTGTGATGAAACAGGCACCATTTGGCCATGATTGACCCGCCCCGGCTGACAATGCCCGTCACCCGTTTCGCGGTCATGGGGATATAGCGCAACAACACGCCCGCATGAATGGTGAAATAATCCACCCCCTGCTCCGCCTGTTCAATCAATGTATCCCGGAAGACTTCCCATGTAAGGTCTTCGGCAATTCCATTTACTTTTTCCAAAGCCTGATAGATCGGCACCGTGCCAATAGGCACTGCGGAATTACGAATAATCCACTCGCGGGTATTATGGATGTTGCGGCCCGTGGACAGGTCCATCAAGGTATCGCCGCCCCAGCGGGTTGACCAGACCATTTTCTCCACTTCCTCTGCCACAGAGGAGGCGACCGCACTATTGCCGATATTGGCATTGATCTTGACCAGAAAATTCCGGCCTATGATCATAGGCTCGGCCTCAGGGTGATTAATATTGGCCGGAATGATTGCCCGGCCCTCGGCCACTTCCTTGCGGACAAATTCCGGGGTTATTTCATCGGGGATATTGGCCCCGAAATCCTCGGCATATTCATCCCTTTTGTAATCATCACCGGCTTCTACCCGGGCCATATTCTCCCGGATGGCGATATATTCCATTTCCGGGGTGATTATCCCGCGCCGGGCATAGTCCATCTGGGTAACATTCTGGCCTTTTTTGGCCTTAAGCGGACGGTGCTTTACCGCAAATTCCTCAACCAGGTATTTGCCCATGGCATTGCCGTTATCCTCTGGCTTTATATCGCGCCCGTCATATTCCTCAACGTCCCCCCGCGCTTTGATCCAGCCATCCCGTAGTCGGGGCAGGCCTTTATAAATATCAATTTCCACATCCGGGTCCGTATAGGGGCCAGAGGTATCATAAACCCGCACCGGCTTTTCCCCCGCAGAAGGATGTAGGTCAATCTCACGCATAGGCACCCGTATATCCGGCGCCACTGTCCCCGACACATAAATCTTGCGCGATGCGGGCAATGGCCCTGTGCTGACTTTCATCTTTTCGGGTTTATTTTCAATATTCATGGTCTGCGGTGCTCCTTGTTCATAAGGATCCGGCGTGATCTGGTGGGGGAATGTGAAAATGTCATTCCATCCCTCCGCCGATATTACCCGGATCAGGTTCAAAGGGTCTCTGCTTGGAAGGGTTGAAACTTCCGGCAGCGTCTCAGCTTCATGTCAAAGCGCCCCTTGGAATTGCCCCTATGCTGGTCTTTTTTTGACCAAACATCAAGGGGGAAATATTAAAATACTGCTTTTTATATTTTTCTTTTGTATAACCGCCCCATGCTAGTTGAATTAGACATCATGAAAGATCAAGTGCGGACAGGCCAGCGGCTTTTGGGGCTGGATCTGGGCAGCAAAACCATAGGTGTCGCCCTGTCCGATGTGATGCGCCACATTGCCACCCCCATGGAAACCATCAAGCGCACCAAATTCACTCTGGATGCCGTCCGTCTGATCACCATCATAGAAGAACAGAATGTGGGCGGGATTATCCTCGGCTTTCCGCTGAATATGGATGGCAGCGAAGGCCCCCGCTGTCAATCAACCCGCCAATTTGCCCGGAATATATTGGAAAAGATCGACCTCCCCATCGCCCTGTGGGATGAACGCCTGTCCACCGTTGCCGTCACCCGCACCCTGATCGAGGCCGACGCCAGCCGCAAGCGGCGCAAACAGGTGGTGGATAAAATGGCCGCCGGTTATATTTTGCAGGGCGCACTGGATAAATTATCCCGTCTATGATTTGTCTTGCCTGTGATGACTTTAATGCCTATAAAATATTCTTTCAGTGACAGAATTACTAATTCTAAGGACTGAAAATATGGCATCTTTCCGTTTTCCCTACCCCCATCTTCTTGGCATAGAAGGCCTGAAAGAGCCGGATATAAACGGCATTCTTGACCTTGCCGACCAATATGTCGAACAGAATCGGAAAACCAATAAAAAAACCGACATCCTGACCGGATTGACCCAGATAAATCTATTTTTCGAAAATTCCACCCGAACCCGCATGTCATTCGAGCTGGCCGGAAAAAGACTGGGTGCGGATGTGATTAATATGTCCAGCAGTGGCTCCTCCATTAAAAAGGGCGAGACTTTGCTGGATACCGCATCGACCCTCAACGCCATGCGGCCCGACCTTCTGGTGGTCCGCCACGGCAATTCCGGCGCGGTGAAGCTCTTGTCCCGCAAGGTTAATTGTGCGGTCCTGAATGCCGGGGACGGCAAGCATGAACATCCGACGCAGGCCCTGCTGGATGCGCTGACCATCCGGCGGCGCAAAGGCCGGATCGCCCGGCTGACCGTTGCCATCTGCGGCGATGTATTGCACAGCCGAGTGGCCCGCTCCAACATCCATCTGCTGAACATCATGGGCGCACGGGTACGGGTCATCGGCCCGTCCACCCTTGTCCCGGATAATATCAGAGAACTTGGCGCGGAAGTTTTCCATGACATGCGGGAAGGCCTGAAAGACTGTGACATTGTTATGATGCTACGCCTGCAAACCGAACGAATGCAGGGCGGATATTTCCCCTCCATCAGTGAATATTTCACCCTCTATGGTCTGGATTATGACAAGCTGTCAGTGGCCAGAGAAGATGCCATGATCATGCATCCCGGCCCCATGAACCGGGGCGTTGAAATCGACGCCGCCGTGGCCGATGACCTGACCCGAAGCGCTATTCAGGAACAGGTGGAAATGGGCGTTGCGGTCCGCATGGCCTGCCTTGACCTACTGACCCGTGAGAAAAGAGGGACAGAAAATGCCTAAT
>JAADFR010000018.1:0-575 GCA_013152755.1 Alphaproteobacteria bacterium | reverse complement strand
ATGGACATGATGGGCGAGATATTGACCCAAAATGATACAATAGTAGAATTGGGTGAACAAATTAATGTCCCCTCTGATGCAATAGTCATTGACTGTATGGGCAAATGCCTATGCCCCGGGCTGATCGATATGCGGGTTTTTGTTGGCATTCCGGGGGCGGATTACAAGGATACCATCGAGAACACCGGTGAAGCGGCGGCATCGGGGGGGGTCACAACCGTCTGCGTACAGCCGGTCACTGACCCTATTATTGACGATATGGCCCGGGTCGAGTTTCTGGAAAACCGGGCCGAGAAAGCCATCGTCAATTTCATCCCCTTCCCCGCCATAACCAAACAGGTAGCGGGTCAGGAAATGACTGAAATCGGCCTGATGAGCAAGGCAGGCGTACGCGCCTTTACCGACGGTAATAAAAGCGTCGCCAATCCGGCCCTGATGTCAAAGATATTGAACTATGCCGCCATGTTTGATGCCCTGATCATTCAGCATCTGGCGGTGCCGGAACTATCGGATAGTGGTTGCATGAACAGCGGGGCCTTGGCGACCCGCCTTGGCCTGCCGGGCATATCAACGGC
>JAADFR010000017.1 GCA_013152755.1 Alphaproteobacteria bacterium | reverse complement strand
AGGTCAAGAAAATGACGCTGGTGATGTTTCAGTCTGAAATTGCTCATTCTTCTTCTGACTGCGGATCGGGCAGCTCCCTGTTAATTTCGGCACATACTTTGGTCAGCTTCTCAAGGGCCTCGGTGATATGCTCTTTCTCAATGATTAGCGGCGGCAGAAGCCGGACCACATTATCCGCTGCCCCCACCAGCAACAACCCCTGTTCCAAAGCCTTGGCCACAAAATCCGCCGGCGGCGTTACCTTCAGCCGTAATCCCAGCATCAGGCCTATACCGCGTACCAGCTCTATTACATCCGGGAAATCATGGCGCAGCTTCATCAGGCCTTTTCTCAAATCAAAGGACATCTTTTCCACATGGCTCAGAAAACCATCGGCCAGCAATATATCCAGCACCTTGTTGCCAATGGCCATGGCCATGGGATTGCCGCCGTAGGTGGAACCGTGGCTGCCCACCGTCATGGCGCGCCCGACCTTTTCGGTGGCAAGGCAGGCACCAAGGGGAAAGCCGCCGCCAATACCTTTGGCGGTACAGAGAATATCGGGGCTGATCCCGCTATGTTGATAGGCGAACAGCTTTTCGGTCCGGCCCATACCGCATTGAACCTCATCAAGGATCAGCAGGAGGCCGTGTTTGTCGCACAGATCGCGCAGGATTTGCATGTTATCGCTGGACACAGGCTTGATACCACCTTCGCCCATGACCGGCTCGATCATGATAGCGGCGGTTTTATGGGTGATGGCCTGTTCCACCTTGGCCATATCCCGGTAAAAAGGCACATGATCAAACCCGTCCAGCATGGGGCCAAAGCCCTTGGTCAGTTTTTCTTGACCCGAGGCGGCAATGGTGGCCAAGGTTCGGCCATGGAAGCAGCCTTCAAATGTGATCACCCGGTAACGCTCCGGCGTGTCATTCTCATAATGATATTTCCGGGCCATTTTCAGGGCACATTCCACGGCCTCCGCCCCGGAATTGGTGAAGAACATGGTGTCGGCAAAACTATGTTTCGCGAGCCTTTCCGCCAGAATTTCCTGCCCCGGAATGCGATAGATATTGGACGTGTGCCAGACTTTTTTCGCCTGTTCCGTGATGGCTTCCACCAGCTCCGGATGGCAAAAGCCCAGATTATTAACCCCGATACCACAGCCAAAATCCAGATATTTTTTGCCGTCCTGATCATAGGCATAGACACCTTCGCCGCGCTCTATTGCCATATTGGTTCTGGCATAGGTGGGCAAGACGGGGGGAATGATGCTTTCTTCCTCAATGTCTGTGCGGCTGTTCTTCATCTTTAGGTCTCTTGCTTTTCTTAAAAAGGGCGCAGAATATCTCTTTTCTGGGCGTTTATGTCAAGGCCGCAGCTTATAGCCGGAGCTGAACATGCGGTAGCAGGCCAGCCCCAACAGAATATTCAATACTGCGATATAGATCACCCCGGTCATTAAATTGCCGTCCGCATGATCAATGATGCCGTAACGGAAGCCGTCAATCAGATAGAAAAACGGGTTGAGCTGGCTGATCTGATGCCAGATGCCCGGCAGGCGGTCGATGGAATAAAAGGTTCCGGACAAAAAGGACAGCGGCACAATGACAAAATTGGTGATGCTTGAACTCTGTTCCCATTTATCGGCCCAAATCCCTGCCATAATACCCAGCAGGGCCAGCATCACCGCCGCCGACAGGCCGAAATAGAGCAGGGCCCAGATATGGGGAAAGCTCAGGCTGGTAAAGATAAACATGGAGGCTGTGACAAAACCACCCACCAGAACGGCCCGGGTCACGGCGGCCAGCGTAAAGGCAAGCGTCATTTCACCGGGACCAAGAGGGGCCAGTAACAGGTCAACAATATTACCCTGCATCTTGGACGTCATCAGGCTTGAGATGGTATTGGCAAAGGCATTCTGCAACACCGCCATGATCACCAGCCCCGGGGCCAGAAACAGCTCAAAGGGAACATCGCCGACATAGCGCCGATTGCCGCCAAGGGCGATGGTGAAGATTGTCATGAACAGGGCGGTGGTAATCACAGGGGACAGCACGGTCTGGCCCACCACTTTAAAGAAACGGCGCACCTCTTTGGTATATAGGGTCCAGACGCCAAGCCAATTGATGGCACCAATGCGTTTGGTGCCATAGGCGGGGAGATTCTGGCCGATTGATCCGTTACTTTTCATGAAATATTGCCTTGTGATTCTTTTGTCTTTCGTCGGAAGTGTTTTTACAGTAGAAAGGCCCCCACGGCAAGACTCTGGACAATTGTTCTGCCGTTGAGGTAATATGGCAAAAAATCGGACTGACTAAAAGGATTAATAACGATGGCATGGACAGATGAACGGGTTGCAAAATTACGCGAGCTTTGGGACAAGGGCCTGAGCGCCAGCCAGATCGCCGCCGTTCTTGCCGAGGGCGTGACCCGCAATGCTGTTATTGGCAAGGCTCACCGGATGAATCTGGCCTCCCGGCCCTCTCCGGTAAAAAGCGATCCGAAAAAGAAGGTCAAAAAGGCGGTTGAAAAGAAAGCTGCCCCGGTAAAGGCCAAGGCCCCTGGGGGCAAGGTATCTCTGTTGGAACTGACCGAAAGAATGTGCAAATGGCCTATCGGTCATCCGGGTGAAGTGGATTTTCATTTCTGCGGTAAGCCTTCGGCCCAGACATTTCCCTATTGCCCGGAACATTGCGCCCAGGCCTATCAGGTACAGCAGCCCCGCCGGGACCGCCGCGCCAACCGGGGCCGTATTTCCGCAACGCCGGTAAGATAAGCTAAATCTTTATTTCCCAAGTGGACATGATCTCGCAGGCAATGTCGGCGGGCAGGGCATTGGTGCCAAGTGCCGCCCGCGCCGCAAGGCCCCGGTCACCAAAAACATCCCTGAACAGCTCTGACGCGCCGTTAATAACCTTTGGGCTGTCCGTATAGTCATCGGTGCATTTGACGATCCCCTGAATCTGCACACATTGGACAACCCGGTCCAGATCACCGCCGCAGGCTTTCTTGAGCTGGGCCAGAATATTCAATCCCGTGGACCGCGCAGCCTGATAGCCCTGTGCGGTTGTCAGGTCTTTGCCGACCCGGCCAAAGGCGGGATGCTCCGGGCTGTCGATGGGGCCTTGGCCTGCGATATAGACCAGATTTCCGGAAATGCGGTAGGGGGTATAGGCCGCCAGCGGGCCCGGCGCGGGGGGCAGGCTAATGCCAAGTTCCGCAAGCCGTTTGTCTATTTTTCCTACGGATGCCGCCCGGACAGTCCCCGTGGCAGCCGCCAGAAAAGCGCCGATTCCTATGGTGCTGAAAAAGCTTCTTCTTTTCATATATTGATTTCCTTTTTTGCTATTTGCACTTTTATCATAGTCTGTTATCTTGCCGTTGGGTAGGCGGGAAACAAATCAAATTAATGACGGGGATATTCCATATGTCAAAAATCCGAAAGATAGTTGGTTCAACGGCAATGCTCACAGTGGCGGGCCTGCTGGTTATGAATATGGCCGGGACAGAAGTGGCAAAGGCCGCCGAGGATCGCGCGGCTCTTGTGACCATAAACAAGAATCCCTATCCCAGTACCTATGAGCCCTTTCCGTCCACCACCACGGTGATCAAGAATGCAACGGTTCTGACCGGTACGGGGGCAAAGCTGGAGGGGGCATCGGTCTTGATGGAAAATGGCAAGATTGTCGGCGTGGGCAGTGATCTGGTCATTCCTTACGGCACAGAGGTCATTGACGGCACCGGCAAATGGGTTACGCCGGGGATTATTGACGTTCATTCCCACCTTGGGGTTTATGCCTCACCGGGACATAAGTCCCTGTCTGACGGTAATGAAGCCACAAGTCCGGTCACAGCAGACGTCTGGGCGGAGCATTCCGTCTGGCCGCAGGACCCCGGTTTCTCCCGGGCCATTGCCGGGGGCGTGACCACTATCCAGATTCTACCGGGATCAGCCAACCTGATCGGCGGGCGCAGTGTGACGGTGAAAAATGTGCCGAGCCGCACCCGTGAAGGCATGAAATTCCCCGGTGCCCCCTACGGCCTTAAAATGGCTTGCGGCGAAAACCCAAAACGGGTTTATGGCAAGAAAGGCGGCCCCAGCACCCGCATGGCCAATATGGCGGGCTATCGCAAGGCCTGGATCAAGGCACGGGAGTACAAGGCTAAATGGGATAAATATACCAAGGACTATAACGCCGGAAAGGATGTGAAGGCCCCGAAACAGGATTTGGAGCTGGACACCCTCATGGGCGTGCTAAATGGCGAGATATTGATCCATAACCATTGCTACCGGGCCGATGAAATGGTCGATATGATCAATATGGCCAAAGAATTTAATTATAAAATCTCCGCATTCCATCATGCGGTGGAAAGTTACAAGATCGCTGATATTCTGGCCAAGGAAAATGTCTGTTCCGCCATGTGGTCGGACTGGTGGGGCTTTAAGCTGGAAGCCTTTGACGGGGTCGATGAAAATATCCCCATGGTGGCCAGTGCCGGGGCCTGTGCCATTGTTCATTCTGATGACGGAAATGGTATTCAACGGCTTAATCAGGAGGCCGCCAAGGCCTGGGCCGCTGGCCGCAAGGTCGGGCTGGATTTTACCGAAGGAGAGGCCTTTTCTTGGTTGACGCTCAATGCGGCCAAGGCTTTGGGCATTGCTGACAAGACCGGATCTTTGGAGCCGGGCAAGATGGCCGATGTGGTGATCTGGTCCGGGGACCCTTTCAGTGTCTATTCACTGGCGGAAAAGGTCTTTATCGACGGGGCGCTCTTGTATGATAGGGCGGATAAAAATACTTATTGGCAAAGTGATTTCGAGCTGGGACAGAATGTGAAAGGAGCGCACCAATGAGAAAATCTTTTTTGAAAATACTCATCATTGCCGCTGTTGCCTTGTCCGTGGGCGGAAATTTGGCTTCGGCAAAAATTCTGGCTATTAAAGGCGGGATCATTCACACCCTTGGCAAAAAGGGGACTTTGCGTAACGGCGTAATCCTGATCGAAAATGGCCGCATTAAAAGGGTTGGGGCGAATATTTCCATCCCCGCCGGGGCCGAGGTGATTGATGCTACCGGCAAAATTGTGGTCCCCGGATTTATGCACAGCGGCAGCTATCTTGGTCTGTCGGAAATTTCCCTGACCAAGGATTCCAATGAGCATAGTGCAAAGAAATCACCCTTTTCAGCGGCCTTTGATGTGCGGTATGGTTTGAAAAGCAATTCTGTGGTGGTGGCGGACAACCGCCGTCACGGACTGACCCATGCCATAAGCCAGCCGTCCGGTTCGGACGGAATTTTTTCCGGCTCCGGCGCGGTAATTTCCCTGACCAGTTCACCGGATATGGTCTTTGCCAAGGGGCCAATGATTGCCAATCCGGCAAAGGCCGGGAACCGTAATCTGGGCTGGGGAAAAATCCGGCTTATACTGGATCAGGTCATCTATTATAATGATAACCATTCCCGCATTATGAAGGGTGAGGGGCCGGGGGACTTTCTGCTGACCTCCTATAACATGGATGCGCTGGTGCCGGTGATTAAAGGACGGCAGAAACTGGTCCTGATGGTGGATAGCGTGGATGACATTCGTCAGGCCATCGCCCTGAAAAAAGATTACGGCCTTGATGTGATTATCAGCGGCGCGGCAGAAGGCTGGCAGGTAGCGCGGGAATTGGCGGCGGCTAAGGTTCCGGTGCTGATCAACCCACAGACCAACCTACCGTCGAGTTTCGGGGCCTTGGCGTCCAGCTTCCATAACGCGGCAAAGCTGGCCAAGGCAGGGGTTGAATTTGCCATTTCCCCCGGGGGTATGGCACGCAATCATAATGCTTTCATGGTTGCCCAGATGGCCGGTCTTGCGGTGGCGCACGGGCTGGACTGGGACCGGGCGCTCAGGGCAATTACGCTCAACCCGGCGCGGATTTTCGGTATTGATAAATCCTTTGGTTCTATTGAGAAGGGCAAGATTGCCAATATTGTTCTGTGGGACGGTGATCCACTTGAGGTGACGTCCAACGTGGCCCATGTGATTGTTGGCGGCAAGAATTATCCGCTGGTATCCCGGCGCACCTTGCTGAGGGACAGGTATCTGGGTCTGAAGAACAAGCCTTATGCCTTTCATTAGACGGTAAAATAAATTTCTGCTGTACTTCTTGGGGCCGGACACGTAAATTCCGCCGCTATAGAGACATTTTGATATTGCGGATCATTCCATGAGCCTGTTACAGACCGAAGTCGACAGACGGCGGACCTTTGCCATCATTGCCCATCCGGACGCCGGGAAAACCACCCTGACGGAAAAGCTGTTGTTGTTTGGCGGCGCGATTCAGATGGCGGGCGAGGTCAAGGCGCGCGGGGCCCGGCGGCGCGCCCGGTCCGACTGGATGAAGGTGGAGCAGGAGCGCGGCATTTCCGTGGCCTCCTCCGTCATGTCCTTTGAATATGACGGGCGGATGTTTAACCTGCTTGATACGCCGGGCCATGAGGATTTTTCCGAGGACACCTACCGGGTGCTGACCGCCGTGGATAGCGCGATTATGGTGCTGGACGGGGCCAAGGGAATCGAAGGCCAGACCCGAAAGCTTTTTGAGGTCTGCCGCCTGCGGGATATGCCGGTGACGACCTTTATCAACAAGCTGGACCGGGAATCTCTGGACCCGTTCGCCCTTCTGGATGTGATTGAACAACAATTGGCCCTTGATGTGACTCCGGCCACATGGCCCATTGGTATGGGGCGGGAATTCAAGGGCTGTTACGACCTGATCAATGATCGGCTGATCCTGATCGAGAAAAGCAAGAATGACCGTCCGAACGCGGGCATTACCTGTGAAGGGGTTGATGACCCCAGACTGGATGACCTGTTACCGGCGGATCAATTGGCCCAATTGCGCGAAGAGATCGCCATGGTGCGTGAGCTATGCCCGAAATTTGACCCGCAGGCCTATCTCGACGGCACCATGACGCCGGTCTATTTCGGCAGTGCCATCAATAATTTTGGGGTGCGGGAGCTGTTGGAAGGAATCGGCAGTCGCTCTCCCATCCCCGGAACCTTTCAGACCACCAGTCGTCCCGTTGACCCCCATGAAAGCAAAGTATCCGGCTTTATTTTCAAGATTCAGGCCAATATGGACCCCAAGCACCGGGACCGTATTGCTTTCTTCCGTTTGGTATCTGGTAAATTCAAGCGCGGCATGAAATTAAAACAGGTGCGGGATGGCAAAATGGTCAACTTGCATAATCCGGTGATGTTTCTGGCTCAGGACCGGGAATTGGCCGAGGTGGCCTGGCCCGGCGATATTTTCGGCATCCCCAATCACGGCAATCTGCGTATTGGTGACAGCCTGAGCGAGGGCGAGGAATTGCGCTTTACCGGCATTCCGTCCTTTGCCCCGGAATATATTCAGACCGTTCGCCCCGAAGATCCCATGAAGGCCAAGCATCTGGGCCGGGCTTTGCAACAGCTGGCCGAGGAAGGCGCGGCGCGCGTGTTCAAGCCGACCATTGGCTCTGAATGGTATGTGGGCGTGGTGGGCATGTTGCAGTTTGAGGTCATGGGCGATCGTATCCGTACCGAATATGATGTGCCTTGCCGCTTTGAAACCACATCGCTCCATACGGCAGTCTGGGTCGAATGTGACGATAAGTTCAAGCTGAAAGCCTTTATCGACAGCAACAAGGTCAATATGGCCGTGGACCATAGCGGTTCGCCAGTATTTCTGGCCCGGAACGCCTGGCGGCTGGACAAGGCCAAAGAAGATAATCCCGATATACGTTTCTTGAAAACCAAAGAACAACTTGTATAATTTTGGTGTTCTGCCAAAGATATGGTAACCTGTAGACTGGACGAGTATTTCTACTTGCAGTTTGGTA
Organism: Alphaproteobacteria bacterium; assembly: GCA_013152755.1. Taxonomy (GTDB): domain Bacteria; phylum Pseudomonadota; class Alphaproteobacteria; order Sphingomonadales; family Emcibacteraceae; genus Paremcibacter. The sequence goes on along the minus strand of JAADFR010000017.1, from coordinate 5,224 downwards.
ATGAGGTGTAATGGCAGACGGATTGTTAAATAGGGTATTTGGTATGGATGATCTGCCCAATGGTATTATGAGGGATATATACCAATATTGGCAGGATATCAGGGGCGATCGAAATATGCCGTCCCGGGCGGACTTAATTCCGGAGAATATTGTCAGGTTGTTACCTCATTTGACTTTGGTAGATGTGGAAGAAAAAACGGGCCGGTATAAATTCAGGTTAATCGGCACCGAAACCGTAAAAACATTTGGCAAAGACGTGACGGGAAAATATTTGGATGAAATGCCGGAAGTTGAGCGTTATTTAAAGGTAAGATATGAATGGCTGGTTCGGGAAAAAAAGCCGTATTTTATTTTTGACAAGCTGAAATGGTCACAAAAATTTTATTTGGATTATTATGTGCTTGGTCTTCCGTTGTCGCAAAATGGGCAGGATGTAACGATGTTTTTATTTGGCACCTATTATCAATTTCCTAATGTACCAAGAACTGATTATTATGATTTGGGTAAATGATTGTGAATTCTTTAAAAAGTAATTTTTTGATGGAAGACCTTCCTAATAATATTTTGCAGAAAATATATCAATATTGGCTGGGTATGAAAGGCGATCGGCTTATGCCGTCCCGCGCTGATTTGGACCCGACGGAAATTGCGGGATTGTTGCAATATATAAGCCTTATAGATGTGGACACCAATACCAGCCGTTATAAAATGCGGCTAATTGGCACGGAAACTGTCAAAGCTATGGGGATTGATGTGACCGGAAAATATCTTGATGAAATGCCACAGGCTGAGGTTTTGCTAAAGAAAAATTATGACTGGCTGGTTCAGGAAAAAAAGCCTTATGTCAATTTTGACAGATTAAAATGGTCGAGCAAATCCTATCTGGAATATTATGCGCTTGGCCTTCCTCTGTCCGAAAATGGTGAAGATGTTAATATGCTGATGTTTGGTATGTATTATCAGTTCCCGGTCGAGAAACGCACAAGATTCTATGCTCTGGAGAAATAGGCTCAGGGGCTAACCTTGACCCTGCTGGAGGTACCACTTTCCCCCGGGAAATCCCGAAACAAGGCATCCACAAGATAGGGAATGACCAGAGGCAGGCTTTCTTTGCCGCGACTTGAAACCTGTCCTTCATAGAGCTTGACACCATCAGACCGCCGAATAATTTCAAGGGCTAACAGGCGGATATATTCCTGTTTTGGTTCACTATTTCCGATGGGAAAAGATAGCCCGATCCCGACGTTTGTGCGATGTCCACCGCTACCAACACCGATGCCGACGGATGACCGGGGGCCGTCATTGGTTAAACTGTCCACGGGTCGGGCCCCATAAGCAATTCTGGCAATCAGGTCAGATGGTTTATTTTTTGCCGGCAGATAACCAACACTGCCAAGATGACGGCCAACAAGTTCGGCATATTGTCCGAATTCAAGGCTGTTTTGCAGGGCGGGATCCAGTGAAACGACTTCTATCGTTTCGGCATTGGGGGTGGGAAGATTGTGAAACCGCGTCACGTCACTGACAATGGCTTTGCTACAGCCGGCCAGCGACAGGATGATGAGAAACGGGCCAACCATCCGGATATTTTGCCAGAATTTTTGCATTATTTCACCTCTTTCTGATATGTACTTTGCGGGAGACTATACCAAAAAACTTCTGAACTGACTATGAACGAAAATCTAATCTTTTGCCTTGCCACCTTGCCAAGCAGGGGAAAATGATTATAACTCGCTTCACAAACCTGTCATATCAGGGCGATTAGCTCAGGGGTAGAGCGCTTCGTTGACATCGAAGAGGTCACAAGTTCAAATCTTGTATCGCCCACCATTCCCTAGCTTTCCAAAGACTCAACCATTTTTTGGCAGCTTGATTATCCTCGGTAATTTACGCATTATATTTCTCTTGAATCCCACGCATTTTTGCCTGTTGTTAAATATATAGGCTCGTTTTTGTATTTGCCGATTGGGGGCGTTGGTTTTTGGTTTATCCATTCTATGCAATGGGTATCAGTAATAAATATTAGACATTATAAAGGATGGCCTGGCAAAGTTGACTCACTATCATCGGTGCTCTAGGCTTTCCGAAAATATTTGTTTGCTGCCTGATGGACAAATTAAGAGAACAGAGGGATATTTTCATGCCTAACGAAAAAGTTGTTTCAGAACATTATACCCATGGGGATTTGTTGTCAGACATTGAAACGGCCCTCATCACGCAAGGGAAAACCATTGCAGATGTTACCCTGGAAGACCTCGCCCCGGTTGATGAATTTCATATTGGCGGGCGGCGGGCCACGGAGCATTTTCTTGACCAGCTTAATTTCACGTCACAGAGCAATATCCTGGATGTGGGGTGCGGTCTGGGCGGCCCGGCCCGTTTTGCGGCGGACAGATATAATATCCATGTTACGGGGATCGACCTGACCCCGGAATTTATCGAAACCGGGCAGGTGCTGTGCCAGTGGGTCGGTATGGAGGAACAGGTGACACTCCATCAGGGCAGCGCCCTGTCCATGCCCTTTGCGGATGGTGCGCTGGACGGCGGTTATATGATACATGTGGGGATGAATATTGCGGACAAAGCGGGGCTTTTCCGGGAAATATACCGGGTGCTGCGGCCCGGAGCCCACTTTGGCGTTTATGATGTTATGCGTCTGAACGACGGTGATTTATGCTATCCGGTGCCATGGGCAAATGATGACAGTACCAGCAGCCTCGCCAGCCCGGCAGAATACAGGCAACTCATGGTCGATGCGGGCTTTGTCGTTATGACAGAGAATAACCGCCATGATTTTGCCTTATCCTTTTTTCAGGATACAATTGCAAAGACCAAGGCCGCCGGGGGGCCGCCCACGCTGGGCCTTCATGTGCTGATCGGGGCGACCACAGCGGCCAAGATGAAAAATATGATTGAAAATATTTCCGCCGGTTATATTACGCCGATGGAAATCATTGCCCAAAAACAGGAGTAAGATATGTTCGTGCCTAAGATCCTTAAAATACTGTCCATCATATTTATAGGGATGGTATCGGTTTCCTTTGCCAGTGATAAGGGTGTGCCTTACGGCAATAATCCGCAGGCCGGGCATTATGCACAGGTTAACGGCATAAAAATCTATTATGAGATATATGGCAAGGGCGAACCGCTGGTGCTGATCCATGGCAACGGCGACAGCATCGCAGGCATGGCGGCACAAATTGCGCATTTTTCCGCCAAATATAAGGTCATTGTGGCCGACAGTCGCGGGCATGGCAAATCGGGCCTTGGAACTGACCATCTGAACTACCCTCAGATGCTGGAAGACTGGAACGGGCTGCTGGATTATCTGAAGGTTAAACAGGCCCGGTTATTTGGCTGGAGCGACGGCGGCATCCTCGGCCTTCTTATGGCGATCAAACATCCGGAGAAGATCAGCCGTCTGGCCATCATGGGGGCCAATCTGCGGCCCGACGAAACGGCGGTTCAGCCCTGGGCCAAGCCTATGCTGGCGGAAGCTGTGCGTCAGGTTGACGCCATGATTGCCAAAAAAGACACATCCGAGAACTGGGATATTCAACGGCAACTGCTGGACCTGATTATGACCCAGCCCAATATAGCGGTTAAGGATCTGCATAAGATCAATATTCCGGTGTTGGTCATGGCCGGTGACCGGGATGTGATCCGGGAAGAACATACCATTGAAATTTTCCAGAACCTCAAAAAAGCCCATCTGGCCATCTTGCCCGGCCATACCCATTTCGCCCCGGCAACAGACCCGGAAATGTTTAATCGCCTGCTGGATGATTTTTTCGAAAAACCATTCACCATGCCCACGACCAAGGAAATCATGGAAAGCTTTTTTTAATTTCCTCTATATTAAGGACCGACTATGGGCATTTATGAAAACCATATATTACCTCATGTGATCAATCTTTGCTGCGGCCTGAAGCCTATCCGCCGTCAGCGGCAAAAGCTGGTGCCAGAGGCCAGTGGCCGAATACTGGAAGTCGGTATGGGGACGGGCCTTAACATGCCCTATTACGACCCGGACCGGGTGGAGGTAATTTACGGCCTGGAGCCCAATGAAAGGTCTTGCGAGATGGCGGCGGGCCCCATCGGCGACTCCGGTTTGAAGGTGGATATGATCGGCCTTGACGGACAGGAAATCCCGCTGGAGAATAATAGCGTTGATACGGTGGTTCTCACCTATACCCTATGCACGATCCCCGATGCCCATAAGGCCATGACAGAGATGCGGCGGGTGCTGCGTCCCGGCGGAAGGCTGTTGTTTTCCGAACATGGCAAGGCCCCCGATGCGGCGGTTCGGAAATGGCAGGACCGGCTCAATCCCATGTGGAAGGTCATCGGCGGGGGCTGTAATCTGAACCGGGATATTCCGGATCTGATCAAAAGCGGTGGTTTCAAGATTGAGGCTCTGGACGAAATGTATCTGCCCGGCCCAAAATTCGCCGCCTATACCTATTGGGGGTCGGCGGGGTAAGAGGTTAACAGCGCGTCACCCGTTTGCGGCTATTTTTTTATGCTTGCGGTGAAACAGGAACCAGCCGAGCCACAGGACGGAAGTGATGCCGATTGCGGTGAAAATGGCGGGCATGGGGTTGCCCAGAGAACTGATCGAGCCGGAATAGGCCGCAATCAGTACGTAAGGCACGCTGCTGAGGGACCATGCGGCAAGGAATTTGGGGAATGGCATTCGGGTAGAGCCGGACAAGCAGGCGGTTACCTCAGGCAGCATAGGCAGGGCGCGGGACAGCAATATCATGGCAAAGCCGTGTTTGTGAAAAGTGCTTTTCATGTCTTCGCGTTTTTCGTCATCTTTAATCAGAAAGCGCAAGACCCTGCTACCGTAAAGAAAGCTTAACAGGTAACCACTGCATCCGGCAATCATCAATCCGGTTACCGAAGCTAAAACCGCCAAGGGATAGCCCAGAAAATACCCCGACAGCATAATCAGGCTGAGGGTTGGGACGGTAACAAATAAATCCAGAAACAACAGGGCAATCACGATGGCCATTATATAGATGGTTGGAGCATTACGAGTCTGCGTGAGCCAGCCTTCGATCTGTTCCAGGCTAAGTAACCCGGTGATTTTGGCAAAGATAAAGATTGTGGTAAAAACCACAAATAATATCAGCATTATTTTGAACATTTCTTTCATGCATTTTCCTGTGAGGGCTATCGGATTTTGATAGCCAATACGTTGAGCTACGCCTCTCTTGTC
>JAADFR010000016.1 GCA_013152755.1 Alphaproteobacteria bacterium | reverse complement strand
GTATCCTTGTAAATTACATGCAGGACCGGATGAATGCCCGGCTTATGGGGGAGGAGGCCACTGGCAATGGCCGCCGTCAGAGCTATGCCCACCAACCCATGCCGCGCATGACCAATACTTATATGCTGGCGGGTGAGCAAGACCCACAGGAGATTCTCGAAGGGGTCAAGGACGGCCTATATGCGGTTAATTTCGGCGGCGGGCAAGTGGATATTACCAACGGTAAATTTGTGTTCAGCTGTACCGAGGCCTATCTGATCAAGAATGGTAAGATATCGGTGCGCCAGTTAAAGGGGCGACCCTGATTGGCAACGGCGCCGATGTGCTGACCAAGGTGGCGGCCATAGGCAATGACCTTGAGCTGGACAGCGGGGTCGGTATTTGCGGCAAAGGCGGGCAGAGCGTGCCCGTGGGCGTGGGGCAACCCACATTGCGAGTCAATGGCCTGACCATTGGCGGTACAGAAGGATAAAGAATTATGGCAGAGTTTTTCGAAGCGCTGAATCAAAAGCACATTGATTTCATCATGGATCAGAAAATGTTTTTTGTGGCCACCGCACCGAAAAAGGGCCGGGTCAGCCTGTCGCCAAAGGGTCTTGATTGTTTCCGCATCATTTCACCGACGGAGGTGGCCTATCTTGATTATATCGGCAGTGGTAATGAGACCGCGGCTCATCTTCTGGACGATGGCCGGATTACTGTATTGTTCAACAGCTATACGCGCAACCCCCTGATTTTACGGCTGTATGGCCATGGGCAGGCCCATGCGCCGGGCAGTGCGCGGTTTGAGGAACTTATGCCCTTGTTTGAGGAAAGCATCGGTATCCGCCAGATATTCACGGTTCAGATAGATAACCTGCAGACCTCCTGCGGTTACGGTGTACCAGTATATGAATTGGTGGAAGAGCGCAAAACCCTTGGCAAATGGGCTGAGAACAAAGGTAAGGAAGCCCTGAAGGACTATTTTGAGGAAAAAAACCGCTCCAGTATTGACGGCCTTCCAACCACATAATTTTTTTCGGGGGAACTCCTCCACGCCATTTTAGTTTTCCGCTTTAGTAAACTAAAGCTAGGGGCGCTCCTCCTCCTCGCATGGGCTAGGTCGCGCGGCCGCGCTTGCTTCAGCCTTGACAGACTTCGGTTAGGGTTATTTTTTTTGTGATGACGGTCCTTGTCGCTGTACCCTGTCCGTTAATTTTAGCATGGTTTCCAGCGTGATGGAATCCAGTGTGGCCAGGGCGATGTCGTCGATCTCGCCCAGAACCACGGCCAGAGAAGCCCCAAATTCGGTCTTGTCGCCCGGCTCATATCCTTGGGCATCGTGAAGGGTGATCGGCTCGAAAATTTCCACAACATTTTTCAGGGTCGTGCGCCGGGCGTTGCCGCAAAAACGGTACCCCCCGCCGGCGCCGCGCACGGCTTCGACCATTCTGGCCCGGCCAAGGTCACGCAATACTTTGGCCAGATGGTTGAGGGACACATCAAATTTTGCCGCGATCTCGGACGCGGATAATTGTTCATCGGGCCGGGCGGCCAGTTCCAGAACCGAATAGAGGGCCAGGCGGCTTGAGCGTTGCAGCTTCATGAGGATGCCTCCCCGTCGGACAGGTCCATTTCAAGGGGAATACTGCGCCCGGCCATCATGCCCTGACTGCGGAAAAAGGCCATGACGGTGATATTATCCCGGTCGGTCATGGTATGAACCTTATCGACGCCCGCTTTCCTGAAACAGTCGCATATGGTGTTGAACATGTCGGTCGCGATCCCGCCAAGGCGGGTGTCCGGGTCCACAGTCAGGGAAAAGACCCAGCCGCCGGGCGGTGAGCCAAATTCCCATGCCCGGATTTCACCGACGATAAAGCCCGCAATCTGCCCGTCTTTTTCTGCTACCAGAAAATAACGCCCATCCTGCGCCCCGCCAAAACGGCGAAATGATTCCTGCCAGTAATCGGGCTTGTCCAGACCGCTGATCTGCTTGTCCAGTTCAATTATCCGGGGCAGGTCACCGACTACCGCACAGCGGACTAAATTGCCACTTTCTGGATTTAATTTGTTAATTTTTGTCATTTTTATTTTTCTGTTCCCTGAATATTTTTTATTTTTTTGTTTGAATTACGCATTACAATACCAATTCATTGTGCTAGCTTCAAGACATTGTTATGAATGAGAGAGATACAGTGGCGATGACAGCCCCCGATTGGTTCCGGTCTATGGACGATGTTAAGTGCATCCCTATGGATGTGCGGCCCATATTGGCAGAGGGCATTGATCCGCTGGATCAGATACTGGCCAAGGTTGCCCAATTGTCACCGGAGGATATTCTGGTGATTGAGGCTCCTTTTGATCCGCTTCCTTTGCGCCGCCGTCTGGCGACCATGGGCTATGATAATTATGGGGTCGCTTTGTCAGAAGGGCATTGGAAGGTCTTTTTCAAACAGAATGACATATGTCCCCTGCCGGAGTTTCCCGATCTGCCGCCTTTTCCCACAACGTGGCGGGATGGCCTGCTGGAGATGGATTTGCGCCAGTTGGAGCCGCCCAATCCCATGATTGCTATTCTAAAGGTCATTGAAAATGGGCAGGGCGGCGATGTTTTTACGGCGCGGCTGATTCGCGATCCCATTTATCTGTATCCTGAGCTTGGCGAACGCCATTGGCGGGCGGAAATTGTGGAGGATACAGCAGCGGGCTTGCTGATGCGCCTTGAAAAGGATCATAAAAAATGATGAGTACAAATTTCCTGTCCGGGGCCAACAGCCGACTTTTACCGCCGTCTATTCCGTTCCGGTTCTTCATGGCGGCAATGATTTTCTATCTGCTGTTCTGGGCGGCCCTTTTATATAATGCTGAGGATATTACCAGCTATATGATGGGCAGTGGCCCCATGTTGGGGACTATTCATATGGCCACGTTGGGCGTTCTGACCATGACCGTTATCGGGGCATCCCTGCAACTGTTATCGGTGGCCACCCGGCGGGCCTTTAAGGCCTTCTGGATTTGTCGGCTGCTATCGTGGGTATATATTCCGGGGTTTTTGTTGTTGGCTTATGGCATGTTTACCGGCTGGTATATGGGGATGTTGGCGGGGGCCTGTATCACGGGGGCAGGGCTTTTGATTTTCTTTGGCCTGATTATTCATAATATACGCGGGGTACAGGGGATGGCGGCCATCATGCAGCATTGCTGGGCGGCTATGCTGTCACTGCTGGCGCTGGTGGCCTTGGGGATTATGTTGATCTTTGACATGGAACACGGGTTTATGGGGGATCATCTGGCGGTGGTGATCAGCCATTTTATCCTGGCGGTTTTTGGCTTTATGAGCCTGCTTGCTATGGGATTTTCCTATATTCTGGTGCCTATGTTCGCGCTGGCCCCGGCACCGCCTGAGAAGATTGGTCGCCTGTCCATTGCCTGTAATGCATTTGCCATTGTGGTCATGCTGGTGGGGATAAATATGTATCTGCCGTGGGTGACATTGGCCGGGGCGGTGCTGGCCATGGCCGGGACCGGGCTGTATCTCTTTGGTATGATGGGGGTGTACCGGGCGCGGATGCGAAAGCGGTTGGGGGTGCCTTTTTTGCTGATCCGGATTGGGTGGTTCATGCTTTTACTGACCGCTCTGTGGGGCGTAGCAGGGCTTTTGAATCTGTGGCCGGATACGGGGCATAGCCTGTTTGCGGTTTTGGCCATCATTGGCTGGCTATTGACTTTTCTCACTGGCATTCTGCAACGGATTATTCCATTTCTGAGCAGTATGCATACGTCGGGCAGTGGCGGTATTCCCATGCTGGCCTCCTCTATGGCGGATGAGCGGTATCTGCTGGTGAATGCGACCGGACATTTGGGCGGCTTGTTTCTGGTGGCTTTGGGGGTGCTGCTGGATTGGACTGTGATCATTCAGGGCGGGGCCGTATTGGGCTTGATCGGGGCCGGGGCATTACTGCTATATATGATCATTGTGGTTCGCCATATGATTAAAAACCAACCTGAGAAATCATAGGCTAACAGGTATAATAAATACATATAGCGGTTGATTTCTAAATTAATAAGTATTACAGTACCAAAATACGATATTAAGAGATGAGAGAGTCCCATGTTTTCTTTTGACCATCAGATTACCCGCACGCTCCATGATGAGCATCTGGCAACAATCAGCGTCCTGGAACGGCTGGAGGGTGTGTTTCGTAAATATGGCCCCAAGAAAACCCCGGACCGGGATAATGACGATATTACGGCCCTGCTGGGCGATATTATCAACCTCGTGGAATGTGATGTCAAAAATCACTTTACCTTTGAAGAGGGGAAACTTTTTCCCCTGCTTAGTGCTATGGGGGATATGCCCATCAGCCAGATTTTAACCGGGGAGCATAATGTGATCTTGCCTCTGGGAAATTTATTATCGGAAATGGCCAAAACGGCGCGCGCAGACGGTTTCAGCGATGCGGCATGGACCGCCTTCCGCCAAAGCGGGGTGGAGCTGATTGAACGGATGATTTCCCATATTCAAAAAGAGGAAATGGCCCTGCTGCCCATGCTCGAGGATATTGTCGAGGAAGATGAGGACGCGGAACTGATGATGGCTTATTCGGAAATGCGTTAAAGAGAGAAAGTTACGGAGAAGAAACATGACGGAATTTGAAGGTACGATGCGCCCCCTGACAGCAGGTGACTTGTCGCAGGTTATAGACATTGATGAAAATAATACGGGCCGGTCCCGCAAGGGCTTTTTTGAAAAGCGGGTTGCGGCGGCTTTGAAAGAACCAAAGAGGTATGTTTTCATTGCCTATGAAAATAACGGTGCGGTACAGGGCTATCTTCTGGCCCGTCTGCAAAAGGGCGAGTTTGGCGGTGAAAATACGGTTGCGGTGGTGGATGACATCGGTGTCAGCAGTGCCGCGCAAGGCAAAGGCATTGGCCGGCATTTGATGGCTGAACTCAAAAGCATTGTCCAGAAAAAGGATATTCATGAAATTCGCAGTCAGGCCGACTGGAATGATCAGAATATCCTTCATTTCTTTGCCGCCAGCGGTTTTGAATTGGCTCCGCGTTATATTTACGAGCGGGATGCGGCCTATATGGACCGGGAAGTTATTGAGGAAGATGAGGAGCCATTTGAGGTGGATTTCAGCGACCCGTCCGGCGATGACAGCATGGCCCTGTCCCGGGACAAGGTCCCCTGCCGTAGCCTGAAAGAGGATGACCTGGCCGCCCTGATCAAGATTGACGGTAAAATTATGGGTTATGACCGCACGTCCTATTATGAGCGCAAGATGAAAGAAATCATGCAGGAATCTGGTATCCGGGTGTCTCTGGTAGCGGAACTTGACGATCATGTGGTGGGTTTTGTCATGGCCCGGGTGGATTTCGGTGAATTTGGTCAGACGGAGCCGTCTGCGATCATTGATACGCTGGGCGTTGATCCGGCCTATGCCCATAAGCATGTAGGCAGTGCCCTGCTGTCACAGTTGATGGCTAATCTTACGGTTCTAAGAACGGACCGGGTGCGCACAGAGGTTGGTGCAAAACAGCTGGCCCTACAGGGTTTCTTACAGAATAACGGCTTCGGGACGGCCCAGAGCCTGTCCCTGACAATGGCGATTTAAGGGGTCTTAATCAACCTTTTGCATGGCCTGCAGATACTCAATAAAGCCATCTTTCTGGTTGGCGGCGGTGACGCCGCCAATTGGCTGGTAGCCCTTTTTGATATAGTCGTTGACCTTTTCCTGAAGGTTTTTAACTTCAAAATCGTCCAATATCACATAATCCATAACCACTCTCCTTATTGAACCCCTGTCATCAAACTAAAGGCCAAATCTTTGCTTTTGGTTAAGAAAAAGCCCCGCAACAGCATTCTCATGCTCTTGCGAGGCCAATATAAAGAATATATTAATCCAAGGCGTCATATTTGGCCTGAAGCTCGTCTTCACTTTCCACAAAATCCGGGTTCAAAATGATAGATTCTTCCGGGCAGACCAGCTTGCATTGCGGCTCATCGTCCGCCCCGACACATTCTGTGCATTTGAACGGGTCTATCTTATAGATAGGCTCCCCCTCGGTGATTGCTTCGTTGGGGCAAACCGGCTCACAGGCATCACAGGCCGTGCAGCTGTCGATAATCATTAAAGCCATGATATTTTCCTTTCTGTGTTACGTCAGTTTATATTAATCTTGATCAGGAGGCTTTCGCCATATTTTCAAGCTCCATCAGTTTCTCATGGCGGAAAGCTCCCCATATGGCGGCTCCGATGGCCCCAGCATAAATGGAGTCTTCGTGAGAGACAACTGGCATATCCATCTTGTTTCTCGCCATGGCCTCATTGAGGGCCAGAACCAGACCGCTGTCAAGGGCCAGGCCACCGGTACACATGACCACGCCTTCGGTCACTTTCAGGGACTTTAGCAATTTCACCAGCCGGGCGGCCATGGAAATATGGATGCCTTTCAGGATATTTGCGGCGGAAATACTGCGTGATACCATGTTGATCACATCGGTTTCCGCCAGCACCGCACAGATGCCGGAAACGACTTCGGGATCATCGGCCTGTTGGCTCAATCCACCAATTTCATCCTGTCCAATGCCCAGATAACGGGCAATATTTTCCAGAAACTGTCCGGAGCCTGACGCGCATTGGCTGGTCATCTTATATTTCAGAACTTTGCCCTTTTCATTCATGCTGATGGCCTTGCCATTCAACGCGCCAATATCCATAAGTGAGCGCGCATCGGGGTTCAGGTAAAGGGCACCGCGCGCGTGCGTGGTCATGGAATAGAAATGGCCAGTGGAATAGGGGATGTTTTCCGCATCGCCCGTGGTGGCTATATAATCTATATCATCGCGGGTATAGCCATGCTTTTCCAGCAGATGGTCATAAGCGGCCTCGGCCAGCTTGAAGGGCTCCCGGTTTCTGATCCTGTCTGTCTGTTTGTCGATCCAGTTGATCTGATCACCGTTGATTTCGAACAGCGCTGTTTTCACCGCTCCTGTCCCTACGTCAATGCCTACTGTTAATGCCATTTTAAGCCTCCATTACTGCGCGGCGGGCGAACTCAGAGCCGCCCAGTGCGCCGGTGTAAATTGAATCAGGGTCAATATTGATGGTTACGTCACCGTAGTTTTCCTTGACCAGCTCGCGCAGGGCTTTCACCGCCGCCTCGTTCTTGGCCACGCCGCCGGTAAAGGTGAATTGGTCGGAAATACCGCCGGAACGGGCAATGATCGACATGGCCCGCAGGATGATTGACCGGTGAAGTCCGGCCAGAATATCCTCACGTTTTTCGCCAAGGGCCAACCGGTCGCGCAATTCTGCCCCGGCAAAAACGGTGCAGGTCGAATTGATCTTGACCGCCTTGGTGGATTTCATGGCGATGGGGCCAAGCTCATGCAGGCCCATGTTCATTTCATCGGCGATATAGCCAAGATAGCGCCCGCAACCTGCGGCGCAACGGTCATTCATCTGAAAATTATCCACAACGCCGTTGGCATCCACCTGAATGGATTTGGTGTCTTGCCCGCCAATATCCAGCACAGTTCGGGTGTCTGCATACATCATATGAGCGCCCAGACCGTGACAGAGAATTTCAGACCGGATATGCTCCTTGGGGAAGGGCAGGCGCACGCGGCCATATCCGGTGCCGACGGTAAAGGTTTCTTCCAGATTAATCCCCAGAGTCTCTGTAACGGGCCCCTGTACATCCTCAAAACGGATGCCGAGTTCCGGAGATTCGTCAATTAAATGGCGCAGGCCACTGAGGAATTTTCCTTCTAGATTTCCGTCTGGCGGCCTGTTTTCAACTTCAATAATGGATTTATCGTAAACATTAAGGGCGAAATCATAGCTGAGGCCAGCTTCCTTGGATATTTCCTCGGACAGGGTCAGGAACCGTCCGCCGGCAATATCGCGGAAGAAGTCGGACTTGCGGGTGGCCCCCTTGGCATAAAGCGCCAGGGATTCTTCCCGCAGGTTATCGAACACACTGCTTAAGACTTCTGTCAAAACGCCCCGAACGTCGTTAAAACGCTCGCCCTCTGCACTGCGCAGGCAGGTGCCTTGCAGGTCATCAAGCTGTTCAACAAATTGTTCCCGGCGGAAATTCCGCTCCAGATCATTGAGGAACACATCCTGATTGTCTTTCAGCTTGTCATTGCTGTCCAGCTTGCCGCGTAACAAGGTAAAGCGGGCGTCAATCATGGCCTCCTGCTTTGCCACCCGGCTGGCGGTGTCATAGTTGGAACGGGAGTTGGTGATCCCGCGTCCGATGATTTCTTTATCCTCTGTCATGATAACCGCTTTGGTGGTTGTCGATCCGAGGTCAATTCCAATAAAACATTTCATCTGTTTATCCTTTTCCTTATACGCCCGCACGACGTTTTTGATCAATCATCTGGAAATAGCTTTCCAGACGGTTCTTGACGTTCGCGGCGGAGAAATAGCGCGGATCAACAAGGTCGGTTTCAACGAAGGCGGCGGGTTTGCCTGTCCGTTTTTCAACTTCGCGCATCATCATCAATTCCCCGGCGGCAAAGCTGTTGCAGCTCTTGATGGAATTGATCAACAGGCCGTCAGCCTCATAATCATTGATATAGCTTTCCAGCATCCGGGTCCGTTCCGGCAGATTGCGGTTGGTATAGCAATGCATGCAATATTCGGCGAGGCTTTCCAATGGCCGTGACGGGTCATGGCGGAAACCGAAATCATAGGTGCCGCCTACCTTGGTATAGGTGCTGGCCACCACAACCGCGCCTTCGTCATAGAACATTTTCCAGAATTCGCGCATGCTGGTGTAATTGGGCGGACCTTCGGTGACGATACGGTATTTCTCGTTCTTCATTTCACCTTCGGGCGTAATCGGTCCCTGACCTTTGCGGATACGTTCTTCTATTTCGGCGCGCAGGGTTTTGTAATAATCCACGGCAAGGTCTGTACCTCTAAACGCGGTGAAGATAGGACCGATGTAATAGATGCCGCCAAAATAGGCATCAATCGGGGATGGCTTGTTCTTGGCAGATTCCAGAACCCAGACAAAGTCATCTTCGGCCTTGGCGGAATGCGCCAGATTTTCCCGCAGGCGGTCAATGTCAAATTTAACGCCGCTGACCTTTTCGTATTTAGGAATGACTTCCTCTTTCAACTGCTTGACTACATAATCGGTCATGGCTTTGGTAATCACGCCGTCACCCGTGTAAGGCACATGGAGCATGGCGGTTTCACATTTATAGTCATGGCGCAGAAGCTCAAACCATTTCAGGAAGGTATAGCAACCCGTATAGCTGAGCATCAGAATATCCGGTTCCGGGATCGGCTGACCTGTGGGGCCTATATTGCCTTTGCGCATCATGCCGATGTCTGCCTTCACATAGGTGCAGACATCTTCGGAATGGCCCCATTTCTCAGCTTCCATAATCATGCCGCCTGATTTTTTGCGCAGGCCGTTCTGAATGGCATTGATTTCGGGATAATTGCCGACCATGTCAAAACACATGATCAGTTCATTCAGGTTGCCGGGCACAAAAGTATAGGACACTTTTTCGCCGGAGTTCTTTACATTTCCGAGGCGGTCAAAATTGCTGTCTATCATGGCCTTCTGTTTGGCCATGGAGGCGTCTTTTTGCACATCGGTTGAGGGTTTTCTTGCAGGTGCGCTCATAATATTAACTCCAGAGTTTGATCGAATCGGCGAAGGTGCCAGCCTGTTCACGAATGGGCTGCATCTGTCCGGTGTTTTCAGCATATTTGAAGCTGATGTGAGGAATGTCTGCATCATTCAGGACATCCTGTAGGATAGGCCGTTCCAGCAGGGCCGGGTCGCAGAAGCTGGTTGCGGCAAAGATTACGCCCTCAGCATTATTTTCTTTGACGGTATCTACTAGAAATAGACCTTTGATGTCCTCATTGGGCTCAAAACAAGACGGCATTTTGACCGATGCTTCAAGGAAGGTATAGGACAGGGCCTGAATAGGATCGCCGTCTGTGGGAACTTCCTTGGTGAACCAGCGATTGACCAGCATATAATCATCATCCACCACATAGCAGCCTGCCATCTCAATAGACTTGATCAGGTTAAGGGGCGGTTGCTCACAGAATGAACCGGAAATCACCACACGGCTGTTATCACGTTTTGGACGATCTTCCGCTGATGCGGCCTCGATATAGTCCTTGATCAG
>JAADFR010000015.1 GCA_013152755.1 Alphaproteobacteria bacterium | reverse complement strand
GCGCGGGCGCCAGTGGCGATCACCGCCCGGTGAAAATTTAATTTTGCCCCCGCGACTTCTATGGATGACGGTGAGGTAAATTTGCCGTCACCCAGAAAAACATCAACCCCCAGTTCGCTGAAGCGGTCCACACTGTCATGGTGGGCAAGGCTTGCGCGTTTTTGACGCATGTCTTCCATCACCGCCGCGAAATCCGGGGCCTGTCCACTATCATAGGCCTTATGGGCCGCTTTGAGCAGGGCCTTGGAGGGTACGCAACCGAAATTCAGGCAATCACCGCCCATTAGGTGACGTTCCACAAGAGCAACCTTAGCCCCAAGGCCCGCCGCCCCGGCAGCCACCACCAGACCCGCAGGTCCGGCTCCGATCACCACCAGATTATAGCGGCCCGCCGGAGCTGGATTCTGCCAATTCGCCGGGGCCAGCATATCCACCAATGCCTTGTTATGGCTATCCTGTGGTTCTACCGTCACTGTCACGGCGTTTCTCCTTCCGCGATGGTATCCCGCAGGGCGCGGCGCGCGAGATAGGTCACATAGGCGGTGACCATGACCGTCACCGCAAAACCAACCCAGATAAATATATTCTGCGCGCCTTCAGCCCCCTGTTTCGGGGCGGCGGCAAGCTCGGTCACATTGGTGACCAGCGAGCCCAGATAGGTGTATAGAAACGTGGCGGGCAGCATGCCGATGAAGGAGGCCAGCACATAGCTCTGCCCTTTAACCCGGGTCAGGCCCAAAGCATAATTCAGGAATGTAAACGGGAATACCGGCGACAGGCGCAGCAACATGACGATTTTAAAACCCTGATCCCCCACTGCCTTGTCCACCAGACCAAAACGGGGACTGTTTGCCACCTTTGCCTGTACCCAGGGCCGCATTCGCCCCCGCGCCAGACTGAAGGCCACAAAGGCCGCCATAACGCTCACCGGGGACACCAGAAGCGTTCCCCACCACGGCCCATATATAAAACCTGCGCCAAGGGTCAGCAGGGACGCCGGAATCAACATCACGGTTGAGATGATATAGATCACCGCAAAGGCGGCAACGCCCCAGACACCGCTGGCCTTGACCCAGACAATCATTGCCTGCATCCATTCGTTAACCGGCCAGATAATGCTGGCCCCGATCAACAGCCCGATAATTAAGACAAGTTTTATAATAGCCTTCATAGGTTTACTTTCCGTATGTTACGCCTGCACAAATCTGCCCAGCCAGAACAGGATAATCCCAAAGGCCGCCGCGCCGGGCAGGGTGATCACCCATGCCGCCAGCATTACTTTCACAGCGCCCATATGAAGATTGCCCTTTTTTCCCGAAACCCCAACCCCAATCAGGGCCGACGCAGAGACGTGGGTGGTCGACATTGGCAGGCCAAAAATAGCCCCGGCGCTTACTAGCATACTTGTAACAATATTGGCGGTAAACCCTTCGTGATGATTCATTACCGTGACCTTTTCCGCCAACATACGGGTCACCCGCAGACCAGCCATAAGGCCGCCCACGGTCATGGCCCCGGCCACCACCAGAAAGGCGGTCAGGTTAGCGGTTTCAGCAGTATCGGACAGCAGAGCTGCTGCAATCATAAGCCCGGCCAGCTTGGGCGCATCATTCATGCCGCGCGCAAAACTGGTCAATCCGGCACTGAGCCAATGCAGTTTATCAACGGTGATCAGGGCATCCGCCGTGACGGCTTCTGCGCTTTGGGTGTCGCAGGTGCTGATGGCAAGAGCGGGCGCTGCGGTGGCCCCATCCTGCACAAAGGCGACCTGAGGTTCCACGGTAACACAGATACAATCGTCAGCGGCCTTTCCGGATGCCTTCCAAATGGTCCATAACCGCCGGAGAAGCATGGTTGCCGCCAGCGCCACCAGAGGACTGAGCGCCAACGGCAGGGCCACTTTCCAGATCAGTTTGTTCCACGCAACCCCCTCTGACCCAAAGGCCACAAGGGCGACCCCCAGCAGGGAGCCGACAATAGCGTGAGTAGTTGATACAGGAAGCCCGGTGCGGGTGGCCAGTAAAACCCACGCCGCGGCTCCGCCAATGATCGCCAGTGCCGACACCATATCCGGGCTGGCCGCCGCGGTCAGGAGCTTGCCGCCAAAGGTTTCGGTCATGGCATGGGCGAAAAAGGCCCCGGTCATGGCCCCGGCAAAGGTGAATAATGTGCCCCATAGTATGGCGGTACGGTAATTTGTCATCCCGGCCCCCACAAGGGTCGCGATGCCCTTTGACACGTCATTGGACCCGTTGGCCCAGGCAATGGCGATGCCCGCGAGGATTACCAGCATTACTTCCATGGTCATTCTTCGTCTCCTAAATTTTGCATCAGTCCATATATATCTTCAGCACCCAAAGCCGGGTTTATCTGTCGGGTAAGCTGTTGTATGCGGCTCTGTAGGGTGGTGAAGCACTCAGCAAAGGCCCGGCGCTTGTCCGCATCCGGCCCCTCTACCGCCGCCGGGTCCGGCAGGCCCCAATGGATATGGCGGGGACTGCCGCCAAAGCAGGGGCAGATTTCCTGTGCCGCATTGCCGCATACGGTGATCACGAAATCCAGCGGACCCGCCACCTCACCGCCAAATTCGGTCCAGCTTTTGCTGCGCGGTTCAAAATCAATATCAAGGACGCTGATCTGTTCCAAGGCATAGGGGTTAACCCGGCCCGTTGGCTGGCTACCTGCGCTATGGACGTTGAAAAAGCCCCCGGCCTCTTGCCGGAACAGGGCCTCGGCCATGATGCTGCGGGCGGAATTTCCGGTGCAGAGAACCAACAGGCTGAACCTGCTGTCTGTTGCGGGATTTAACAGCATGTGCCCGGCTCATCATCCTTGACTGTATCATCAAAGGGTAAGCTGGTGCCGCATTGCCGCATCCGGCAAAAATGCCGAAATGACGGGAGAAATCGCCGATGAACTGAAAATGATCGCGAAAGCGCGTATCCTGCAACATGCGCCATGTATTGCCGCACACCGGAAAGACCCGGCCCGTTTCAATATGGTGATGCTTATCCAGGGTAAAGGCGGTGCTATTTTCGGGAATATCGCCGTTATAGATCACCGCCTGACCATAATCCTCACAATCACTTTCCAGATCATCCAGCTTGAACAGGCGGTAGGTGGCCGAATAGAACCGCAAATTTCCCACCCGCGCCGATAGCACCGGGTCCGTGACCTCAAGAGGCCGATCCTCCACAAGGCGCGGGTCGGCAAAACCGCAGGCCTTGCTGATGGTGACAAAATCATTCCAATAAAGCGCGCCGCCCAGACATTCGCCGTAAAGCACCGGGTCATTACGCACCGCATCTGGCACCCGCTTGTCCGCATAAACGTCCGAGAAATAAAACTCGCCGCCCGGTTTCAGCAACCGCCGAACCCCCTTTAGCACCGCTTCCTTATCCGGCGACAGATTGATCACGCAGTTGGACACGATCACGTCAAAGCTCTCCGGTTCCAGATCAAGTTGGTCCAGCTTTTCAATATAGCCCTTCAGGAAACGCACATTGTCATAACCAAAGGCCTCTACATGGAATTGGCGGGTATCATTGGCGATGGCCAGCTGTTCATCGGTCATATCCACGCCGACAACCGTGCCCGTGGGGCCGACAAGCTGTGCTAGTGCATAGACATCCCGGCCCGATCCACTGCCCAGATCCAGAACCCGGCACCCCTCAAGCAGGGGCGGACAGACAAGGCCACAACCGTAATAGCGGGACAAAACCTCCGGGTGGATATTCTTGAGCAGGCCTTTCAACCAGTCCGGCACGCTGGACGCATCGCAGCAGGCATCGGTTTTCAAATCGCTGGTACCCTGTAGTTCCCGGCCATAATAGTCTTTTACAGTTTCATGCATATTTATTTCTCTTGATCAGTATTTTACCCTTGGTTACAGCAATGACGGTTCAACATACGAAACGTTACAGATTTTTTTGACTCATTCAAGAAACCCCCGTGATTTGACGGCATTGGTTACATTTGGTAACATTCCGCCAACAGGTGAGTGAGTCTGAATAAAGGCCGATTGAAGCGGCCATAGGGAGAATATGGAAACAAGTTACCCCATAGAGATGATCGCCCCGGCGGAACGCGCGGATTACTGGACTGAGTCCCTGAAAAATGTCTGCGGCGGCTTTGAAACTTTCTCCAGCGACTGGTCCAAATTCAAGGGCCGGGTTGAGTTGCGCAATATCGGCGGTTTTGATGTGGCGGGCATTTCGGTGAATGCGGACAAAATCATCCGGTCCCGCAAACAGATTGCCCAGGGGGATAATAAATATTGCTTTCTGATCATGCAGATGCAGGGCCGGGCCGTTTTGTCCCAGCGTAACAATGAAGCCTTTCTGGAACCGGGTGATATGACGCTGATTGATTCAGGCTATCCATCCGAATTTTCCTATGATGGCTTTATGGAACAGATTTCACTGCATATTCCCCGGGAAACGCTGGAATCCTGCCTGCCCTACCGCCAGATCAAGGAAGCCAGAACCATATCCGGCGTATCGGGTATGGGGGCGATCATTCGTGATTTTCTGGCCTCCACCTATAATGAAGCCGCCTATATCGGGGAACAGGATTATCCTCTGGTTCGGGAATCTCTGCTGAATTTTCTGGCGGCCACATTGCGGGGGTACAGCCCCGAAAGCACATTGGACATCAAAGTGCTACAGCTGTCCCATATCCGGAAAATCATTGAGCAAAACCTGACCGACCCCAATCTGTCCCCAACCAAGGTGGCGAAGCTTTGCGGCATCTCCACCCGGCAGTTGCACCGGCTGTTCAAGGGGGACGGGGTGTCTTTCGGCGAGTGGGTCCGGCGGCGGCGGCTGTCAGAAGCCCGGCGCCAGTTGGCCAACAAACATTTCTCTGGCCAGAGCATTATTCAGATTGCTTTTCATTGGGGTTTCAATGATGCCGCCCATTTCAGCCGCTGTTTCCGGCAGGAGTTCGGCCAGTCTCCCCGGCAGTATAGATTGTCCGAAAGACGCCTGTAAGAATTTGATTTCTATATATTTCAACCCGTAATATGATATTTTTGTCACTCTGATGCATTTATGTTGGCACGCTCAGGCAAGAGTGTCTAATATATATGGTGCTAACATGTGAAAATAATAAAATAACGACAATAGTATAACTTAACCCTTAATATAGGAGAGGACTATGCGGGAAGCATCACCATCCACTTTGTGGAAAAAACTGACAGGAACGACCTGTTTTACGGCATTGCTCGTTGCCGGATCAGTCGCGCCAACTTTTGCGGCGGATGAGGAAGAGAGAGGCTTCAAAGGCCTTGAAGAAATCGTCATCACGGCATCCAAAAGAGAACAAACCCTTCAGGAAGCCGGTATGTCCGTAACCGCCATCGGCGCACAGGACCTGGAAAGAATGGGTGCCACGTCTTTTACCGATTTTGCTGTTCGTGTGCCAAACCTTGGTTTCGGGAACGAATCAGATGGCCGCTTTAACGCCAACTCCCCGGCCATCCGTGGTGTCTTTGGAGACAACACAACCGGTTTTTATATTGATGACACGCCTTTGCCCGCTTCTATTCAACCCCGGGTAATTGACGTTCAGCGTATCGAAGTCTTGCGTGGTCCGCAGGGGTCTTTGTACGGCGCGCGCTCCATGGGCGGCACCATACGTCTGATCACCAAACAACCAGATTTTGACGAAGCATCCGGCTCTGCCCATGCCACATTGTCAACGGTCAAGGAAGGCACCATTAACTGGTCTTTTGACAGTTCCGTTAATATTCCCATGGTTGAGGATAAGCTGGCTGTTCGGGCCACCGCTTATATCGGGCAAAATTCAGGCGTATTTGATCGGGTGTATCAGCCTACCTGGGTAAATGCCCAGACAGGCGAAACCGTACAAAACACCGCACCGCCCTTTGATGTGAACAAAAATGTTGACAGTGAAACATATGGTGGGTTCCAGCTTGTCGCCAAAGCACAGATTGCTGAAAATGTAACATTTACCCCGAAACTTATGTATCAAAAAATTAATGCGGACGGCCTGCCCTTCGCCGATATTGATCCGGGAAATTTCACACGAAACCGTTTCTTTAACACCGAAGAGCCCGGGTCAGACCGCTGGTGGTTGGCGAGTGGTACCTTAAACTGGGATTTTGACAGTGGTACAATCGTTTCAACGACATCCTATTTTGACCGTTTCATTAATGAACGGGAAGAAGAACATACCTTCCTGCATTTCCTGTTTAACCAAGTGATCGGCATACCCTTGGATCCCCTGGAATCACCTCTGGATGAAAATGAACGCTATAAATCATTCGTCCATGAAACCCGCTATACATCAGATTTTGATGGCCCGGTTCAAGTTACCGCAGGGGTCTATTACCAGAGAACCAAAAATCGTCTGCGCTATGACCCGCCTTCAATGCAGGTTGGGCTGAATGATGCCATTGATGCTGCAACATTCCCCGGATTAGCCGCAAATTGTGATTTTGGATTTTGCCTGACTACGCCAGATTTGATCTTTACGACCGATAATAAATTTAACACCAAAGAATATGCCGCATTTGGTGAGGTGACCTTTGATGTTACAGAGGCTATTTCCATAACTGCTGGCGGACGCTGGTCTAAGACAGAAACCGATGCGGTCATTGATTCTGACGGTTTTGCCAATAGTGGGGCTACCCATGCCGAGGGTACAACATCAGATACCCGCTTTAACCCTAAAATTCTGCTTCAGGGTAATGTGAATGATAATTTTGATGTTTATGCCTCTGCCTCCAAAGGGTATCGTATCGGCGGTGTGAACGGCGCGTTGCCGGAAAACCTTTGCAGTGACGAACTGGATGATCTGGCAGGACCAGGTCTGGCAGCTCATACAGCATACAGAAACGCCCACAGAACATTTGATTCTGATTCACTTTGGAGCTATGAAGCCGGGTTTAAATCGAACCTTGCCGATAATCGGGTGTCCCTGAACGGGGCTGTCTATTTCATCAAATGGGACAATATCATTCAACAAAACCGCCTTGGGTGCGGATTTCAGGTCAAGTTGAATTCAGGTCAAGCTGAAATCAAAGGTTTTGAAATTGAAATGATGGCGGCCCCCATTGATGGTCTGACTTTAACGGCAGCATTGGGTTATGCCGACGCAAAAATTACCAAGAAGGGTGATGGCGGCGTTGCAAATGTGGGAGATAAGATACAGGGCGTTCCAAACTGGACCATGTCAGCGACCGGTGAATATGTCTTCCCGCTTGCCAATGCCTTGGACGGACTGCTTCGGGCCGATTTTAACTATTATGGTCGCAGTTTCAGCACCAATAATGGTGATCAACGCAAACGTCCGTCATGGAACGCGCTTAATCTGCGGGCTGGTATCATCCGTGATGATTGGGAGGTTGCCTTGTATATAAACAATGTGACCAATACCCACGCCAATCTGGCGGACAGCCGGTCTATTGCGGCGGAAACGCCCGGTCGCCAGCGTCTGGTTACCAACCGTCCCCGGACGATTGGGATTGATGTCAGAACACAGTTCTAAGCTATAAAATATTTAGGGCGGGCTTTATGTAAAGCCCGCCTTTTTTCCCTGAACTTACTAGGACAGAATATGAAATTTATCGCCCCTATTTTGTCGATTTTACTTTTGACTGCTGGCCTGTCAGCCTGTTCAGAAGCCCCGAAAAAATCCAATGTGTCCGAGGCCGAGAAAGTCGCCGGGCGCACGTTAGTGTCTGATAACTGTTCCGGCTGCCATATGGAAGCCGAAGACGGCACCTTCAGCCGGATCAGCTTTATCCGCAAAACGCCCGAAGGCTGGGACATGAATATTGCCCGGATGATGATTTTTCACGGTCTTGAGATTGAACCACAGGATCGGCGGGCCTTGGTCAAATATCTGGCCGATACTCAGGGGCTGGCCCCGTCTGAAACAGCCGCCCATAGGGATATTCTGGAACGCAAACATAATGTTATAGAGCAGGGTGTGGACCCGGACCTTGCCGCTATGTGCGCGCGCTGTCATACTTATGCCCGTGTGGCTCTGCAACGGCGGGACAAGGCGGAATGGCAAAATCTAGTCCATATGCACTTGGGGCAATGGGCCTCCATCGAATATCAAATGCTGGCCCGGGAGCGGGACTGGCGGGCGGATGCCCTTGGCCCGGTTGCTGAAAAACTGGGCAAGCTATATCCTCTGAAAACAACCCAATGGACAGATTGGCAGAAAGCGGAATGGAAAGACATGTCCGGGAGCTGGTACATGGTTGGTCATGTTCCGGGTATCGGCGATATGGGCGGCTCCATGACCGTCAAAGCCGCTGGTGAGGGTAAATATCAAACCGCTTTCAACATGATTTTCACCGATGATATTACCGGGGCCGAAGGCATTAACTTGACAGGGATGGGTAAATCCATCGTTCATACGGGCTATGAATGGCGCGGAACGGCGACCCTTAACGATGTTAAATACCGCCAGATCTGGGCCGCCAGCCCCGATGGCAACCGCATGACCGGACGTTTTTTCAAGAAGGACCATCCCGAAGACGGTATGACCATTACCGCATGGCGTAACATCCCGGAAAATAATGGTATTATGAGCATTGTCCCCGCCGCTCTGAAAGCCGGGAAAGCAACCGAAATAGTCATTAGTGGCCTTAATCTGTCCGGTGATATATCTATTCCCGGCGCAGAGGTTACGGTCAAGCAGGCCTCTGACAGCCGCATTGTCATTTCCGCATTGGCTTTAGCCGGGGCAACTGGTCCAGCGAAAATCACCGTGGGCAATGACAGCGCACCACTGGCCATCTACCTCCAAGTGGATTACCTGAAAGTCACCCCGGAATATGGCATTTCCCGCGTGGGCGGGGGCGGCGGCCCCATCCCCAAGGTCGCGGCCCAATTTGAAGCCGTGGGCTATACATTCGGCCCGGACGGCAAGCAGGGCACAGATGATGACGTAAATCTTGGCCGTTTGCCTGTTATTTGGCAAGTGGATAACTATAGTCCCGCCGCCGCTGCCATGCAGGATGCCAAATACGCCGGACATATCACCGAAAATGGCACCTTCATTCCAGCAGTTGCCGGCCCCAACCCAGAGCGGAAATATGGCACCAATAACGCGGGTGACCTGAAAGTCATTGCCAGCTACCACAATGGGACGCGGACCTTGACCGCCGAGGCCCATTTGATTGCCACCGTACAACGTTGGAACAACCCGCCCATAATGTAAGCAGGACACGGACCATGAAACATTTAAAACCCCTGAATAAAAAGGCTCATCGGCTGACCCAAAGCGATGAGAAACAGGAAGTTTTCGCCATGCAGACCGTGGCCGGATGCACCACCTCTACCGACCCCGGCTGGGAAGTGGACCCGTTCGGCAGTGTGGCCTCCCTGTGTCAGCCCATGGAGGCTGATCTTTATGGCTGTTCCGACCCTTGCTGGTGGCCCGCCGCCGTGCCGGACACAGTCAATACCTATCCCGACTGGTCAAAACTGGAAAATACCCGCAAGAACTGGCGCAAATTACAAGCTGTTTTCCCGGAGGATTAATGTGGTGAAGAAACTTATTATATTGTCGATGATGTTATGGGGGACGGCTTTGCTGTCTGTGAGTTCGGCTAAAGAGTATATGATTGTGGGTGCGCGCCCGGACAAGCTCTATGTCATTGACATCAAGGCCCGCAAGGTTGAAAAGACCTTCACCATTCCCGACAGCACCGCCCCGCAGAATATCGTGATTTCTCCCGATGGCAAGATTGCCTATGTGGGCACCAATCATCTGCGCTCTATCGTCGGTATTGATCTGGAATCAGGTGATGTGGTTTTTCGCGCTGACCTTGATTACAAGGACGATGAACGCACCTGGAATTATGGCTTTGACATCAGCCCAGACGGGTCGGAAATCTATTCCTATGATATTCCGACAAAGATATATCTGGACCGTTTTGAATCCAGAGAGCCACGCCTAAGCGTATTTAAAACCAATGGCGGTCTGGAGGCCAAACCGGTTCGGGAATTTCCCCTGCCGCGCCGCATTCACCTGTTGATGGTGGCCAAGAGCGGGGCGCTGTATGCCATGGGCTGGGATTTTTACAAGGTTGATGTTCAGACCGGAAAATACGAAGTCGCCTATCCTTTGCGCAACTGGACGCAGAAGAATCTCTCACAGCCGGACGCGCTGGCCTTCTGGCCCAGCTGGGACAATAACGGTATTTTCTCAACCCCCATATTTTATGCGCGGACCGATATGGCCGAGGATAATATGGAACGGTTCCGCACTGGGCTGTTGACCCTTGACCTGAAGACGGAAAAATTCGACCTGATTGATTTTCAGTCTGCACCCGAGGTTCTGTTCAGTTCAGTTATCCACCCCGACCGCAAAACCGCCTATGCGGTCTATAATACCCTGCTCAAAATTGATTTGGAAAAGCCCCATACGGCCAAGCGCATTGACCTGAACCATACCTATTATCAGACGGATATTTCCGCCGATGGGACAGAGGTCTATGTGGGCGGCACCACCTGTGATGTGGCCATATATGACAGCACGGACCTGAAACATATTGGCGAAGTGAAATTGCCGAATTGCCCTGATATGGGGGCCACGGTCATTCGCATGATACATAAATAATAATCTTGGTGACAAGACCCGCAACCGATGGAGACTGAATATGGACTATAATTTATACATCAATGGTGCCCCTGTGGCCACTGAGACCCACATGGATATTTTCAATCCGGCAACGGGTGATTTACTGGGCAGATGCCCGGTGGCTACTCGCGCACAGCTGGATGCGGCGGTAGATGCGGCGGCGAACGCTTTTAAAAGCTGGAGCAAGGTCAGCGACGCGGACCGCAAGGCCGCCTGTCACGGCATCGGGCAATTGCTGGAAGAAAAGGCCGAGGAGCTGGCCAAATTATTGACCGAGGAACAGGGCAAGCCCCTGAACGGTGTCGGGTCACGCTTTGAAATGGGCGGCTGTCAGGGCTGGACCCATTATACCGCCGATCTGGAATTGCCTGTGGAAGTCATTCAGGATAACGAAGAAGGCCGGGTGGAGTTGCACCGTAAACCCATCGGGGTTGTGGGGTCCATCACGCCGTGGAACTGGCCGCTGATGATCGCCATCTGGCATATCATCCCCGCCATTCGCACCGGCAATACGGTGGTGATCAAGCCATCTCCCTTCACCCCGCTCAGCACTCTGCGCATGATTGAATTGATCGCCGGAACCCTGCCCAAGGGCGTGTTGAATGTGGTCAGCGGCAGAGATGATCTGGGCCAGATGATGAGCGAACATAAGGGCATTCAAAAAATCGTCTTTACCGGCTCCTGCGCCACGGGTGAGAAAATTATGGCCAGCGCGGCCCCGACCCTGAAACGGCTGACGCTGGAACTTGGCGGTAATGATGCGGGCATTGTCTTGCCTGATGTGGATGCCAAGGCCATCGCCGAGGGCCTGTTCTGGGGAGCCTTTATCAACGGCGGCCAGACCTGCGCCGCCCTGAAACGGCTTTATGTTCACAGCGATGTTTATGATGATGTCTGTGCGGCTCTGACCGAATTTGCCGGGAATATTCCCGTGGGCAATGGTCTGGATGAAAATTCCATTCTGGGGCCGGTACAGAATGAAATGCAATATAATAAGGTCAAAGGCCTGGTGGAGGATGCCGTAGCAGGCGGCGCCCGGGTTCTGCTGGGCGCAAACCCACAGGACGGAAAGGGATATTTCTATCCGACCACCCTGCTGGCCGATGTGACGGACGGCATGCGTATCGTGGATGAGGAACAATTTGGCCCCGCCCTGCCGATCATCAAATATGATGATATTGATGACGCCATCGCTCGGGCCAATGCCTCTGACAATGGCCTTGGTGGCTCAATCTGGAGCAATGATATTGAACAGGCAAAAGCGCTGGCCTCGCGCCTTGAATGTGGCAGTGCCTGGATCAACAAGCATGGTATGATTCAGCCCAACGTCCCCTTCGGCGGCGTCAAAGGCTCCGGCATCGGCGTCGAATTCGGCGTAGACGGCCTGAAAGAATATACCACTATTCAGGCGATATTTGCATAAGAATGAGAGGACAAGGGCCTGGGCACGATTTGTTCGGCTACTGTGGCCATAATTTCAATGGAAGTTGATAGCTGTTAAACCGCTGACGTCAACAGCCCTACGAATATTGGCCAGGTCATATTGGTCTTGCATTAGCAACCAGCTTTCGGCACTACGCCCGAGGACCGCTTCGAGTTTGATCGCCATCTCTGCTGAGACATCACTTTTTTCGCTGACAAGGCGGCCAAATGTGGAGGAATGCACCCCGAGTTTCTTTGAAACTTCATTCGCCGAAAGTTTTAAAGGCTCAAGATAAACGGTGCGGATGAACTCTCCCGGATGGGGCGGGTTATGCTGTTGATATTCCATTAGTGATAATCCTCATAATTTACAATATAGGCATTGCCATTTTCAAAAACAAAAGTAACGCGCCAGTTTCCATTTACCCATATTGACCAAGTGTTTTTTTGCCTGCCCGTAAGGCCATGCAATCGCCATCCGGGAAGCCGCATATCGTCTATATCCACAGCAGTATGCAGGGCCGTCAGTTGCATCCGGAGCTTTGCGGCATGGTTCGCCTGAATCCCCGCCTTACTTCCTTTGGTAAAGAAACGTTCCAGTCCTTTATGGGCGAAACTCTTGATCATTGGAACAATATATATGCGTTACGCGCATAACGCAATAGAATAATATATTACCCAAAATCTTCCTGTATCAAATCAACTCCCAAGAGCATCCTCATAAATCCTGACCTCCTCCATCAACCAGTTGGTGAAGGAGCGGATTTTTGATTTGTCGGTGGCGGTGTTGGTGTTGATCACATAATAGCCCATGCCCGTGGGCAGGCTGATGTCAAAGGGGCGCACCAGATCGCCTTTTGCTAGGGCATCCGACACCAACGGCATCCGGCCAAGGGCAATGCCGTGGCCCAATGTCGCCGCCAGCAGGGTAATTTGGTAATGGGAAAAGCCCGGCCCCCGGCTGTGGTCAATGCCCTTGACCCCCGCATCGTCCAGCCATTCTTTCCAGCCAATCATCTTATTGTCATGAAGCAACACATGACGGCCCAGATCATCCAGCGTTTTCAGGGGAATATCGCCCTTTAAAATATCCGGGCTGCAAACCGGGAAGA
>JAADFR010000014.1 GCA_013152755.1 Alphaproteobacteria bacterium | reverse complement strand
AACACCGTATGGGCAATGGTTATGTTTATTGCAGTGATTATATCAGCGAAGATGAGGCCACGACGGTTTTGCTGGACAACCTGAGCGGCGAGACGCTGGCCGGAACGCGGGTATTGGGCTTTACCACCGGACATCGCAAGAAATTCTGGAACAAAAACTGTATCGCTATCGGTTTGAGCAGTGGCTTTCTGGAACCATTGGAATCCACCAGCATCCATTTGATCCAGTCGGCGGTGACCCGCCTGCTGGCCCTGTTTCCCAACCGGGATTTCGACCTGGCGCAGCAGGAATATAACCGGATCACACTGGCAGAATATGAGGCCACCCGGGATTTTATCATCCTTCATTACAAGGCGACCGAGCGGCGGGATGCGGAACTATGGCGTTATGTGGCCAATATGGATATTCCCGCCAATCTGAAATATAAAATGGACCATTTCCGCAGTGGCGCGCGCATCGTGGCCAGCGATTATGAACTGTTTCAGAACCCGAGCTGGCTTGCGGTGATGGTCGGGCAGCATGTCTGGCCAGAACATTATGCGCCGCTGGCCGACCTGCGCGGTATTGACGGGGCGCAGATGCTAAGCGGCCTGCGCAGGGTGATGGGCGACGCCGTCAGCGTTATGCCAACCCATCAGGATTATATCGACCATTACTGCCGCGCGGCGGCGCAATGACGGGCGATAAAGTCTGCCTGAGAGGGAATGGGCGTTAACGCCTGATCCTGAATTTGACGAATATTATTCATATATTCCATTGCCTTGTCAGACTCCACCTGATGAGCTAACGCATGATAGCTATCCGGCATCAACCCCTGCCCAACCATGACCTGAAGCCAGGAATTCTCCGCAAAAAGCTCGACCGTATCCCAAAATATGCGCCCGTTGGATTTAAACAGAGCCATTTTTTGTTTTAGAGACTCCGGAATATCCATCGCCCCGCAATCCCGCCAGAAAGCCGTATCTGTACGCTGAGTCAGATGGTAATGCAGTATGATAAAATCACGAATACCTTCAAATTCATAAATTGCCTGACGGTTATATTCATCCACATCTGCCTGAGAACATTTTTTATCGGGGAAGATTTTAATCAGGCGCGTGATGCCTGCCTGAAACAGGTGAATACTGGTGGATTCCAACGGCTCCATAAAACCACTGGCCAGCCCGAGAACAACGCAATTTTTGTTCCAGAATTTTTTACGCCGCCCAGTGTTAAATTTCAGGAATTTTGGATCAGCCAATATCTCGCCATCAAGGTTTTTCAACAGCATATCAGCCGCCTCATCATCACTGATATAATCACTGCAATAGACATGGCCATTGCCGGTGCGATGTTGCAAAGGAATGCGCCATTGCCAACCCGCCGTCCGCGCCGTTGACCTTGTATAAGGTTCTAACGGTTCAGTAGAGGCGCAAGGCACCGCGATGGCCCGGTCGCAAGGTAGCCAATTGCTCCAGTCTTCATAACCGGTTTCAAGGGCGCCTTCGATCAACACCCCCCGAAAACCAGAACAATCAATAAAAAAATCACCGCGAATTTCTGTGCCATTTTCCATAATTAAATGGCTGATAAAACCATCCTCGCCGCGCAAGATAGTATCAACCACCTTACCCTCAATGCGCTTTACGCCAAGTTTCTCGCTATAACCCCGCAAATATTTTGCATAAAGTATGGCATCAAAATGAAAGGCATAGGTCAAACCATCAAGAGGGCTATTGTCAATTTTTTCGATACGGCTGAATTTATTGGCATAGGCGGCCTTGTGATTAAACGAATAATCCCACAGACTTGACGCCTGACCTTCCTTTAGGCTTCTGAGCCAATAATGATGAAACGGGATCGCCCCCAAATCCCGGCCAATGCGGCCAAAGGTATGCATATAGCTGTCCCCCTGACGGCCCCAGTTATCAAACTGAATCCCGAGCTTGAACGTACCTTGCGTTTTACGCAAAAAATCATTCTCATCAAGGCCAAGGTGATTATTAAATAACTGTATAGGAGGAATGGTTGCTTCCCCGACACCAATTGTTGCTATTTCATCGGATTCGATCAAGGTAATATCTATATGGCGACCAGCCGTTTTTGCCAGCATCGCCGCCGCCATCCATCCGGCAGTGCCGCCGCCAACAATAACAATCTTCTCTACTCGGTTTTCCTGCATCTCTCTATCCATTCCTGACCTGTTTAAAAATAGTGTATAAAACAAACAGGCCCCTGTCGATATTACATCGCCAGGGGCCTGTTTTTAATTTATTCAGATTAACCTACATCCGATAGCTCAGGCCAAACAGGAATGTCCGTCCATAAGTCTGAAAATCACGGATTTGACGTTTGTCTCCATTCTGGAACGTGGAGAAAGTCTGGTCCGTCAGGTTATTTACCTGAAAACGCGCTGACAATCCTTCAACGCCTACTTCTGTGAAATCATAGGCTATCTGGGCATCAAATATGGTTTCGTTCTTGATAAATACCGTGGTCCTGTTCAGGCTGAGGCCGGATACCTGACCAACAAAATCTGAACGATAACGGCCACTTATCCGGGCTTCAAAGCCATGTTTCTCATAATATAGCGTCGCATTCACCACCGTTTTGGAAAGTCCCGGCAAATCAATAGGATCGCTGTCCGGAAATTCTTTCACTGAACTGTCGGTAAAGGAAGCACTCAGCAACGCCCCAAACCCTTCCAGCTCATCCGCGATCATATGACCCGGAATGGAAGCCGAGAATTCAACACCATATATTTTGCCGCCGTTACCATTTTGCGGCGTGGATACCAGTCCCTGGGTAATAACCGGTATTGCCCCATCCGTCGGGAAGCTGGAAAAGTCAAAAATTTCGCTACTGTCAAAGATATAATTTTCCAGATGCTTATAGAAACCAGCAACAGAAACATATCCACCTTCGCCAAAGTATTTCTCAATACTCAGATCAAATTGTACAGCCATCCACGGGCGCAATTTCGGATTACCGCCGCCGCCGCCCCACGGTGAATTTTGATCAGGCGTCGCACCAGGCGTATTATTTGCCACATTAAAGCTAAAGGATTTATTGGCATTCATCTTATCCATGCGGGCACGGGCTAACGTCCGGGATGCGCCGACACGAATGAAAGTATCATCCTCCACCTCAAGTTTTAGATTCAGGCTCGGCAGGATTTCAGTATATTTGTCACCCCCGGTGATCGGAATGGTGAAGATGCCATTTGGACCATTACTGGCCGCAGTACCTTTGGAAAACTGATTGGTATAAACAACCTGTACGCCCATGTTACCTGTTAACTGCATATCGCTCACATCAGCATCAATATTTGCCATAACATAACCGGTAAAGACTTCCTCTGAAACGTTCCAGCTGTTAACCGAACGATTAATATCATTGCTGCTGGCGTTTGTTTCAATATAATTGCCGTCGTTATAGAAGGCCAGTGAGTCATAGCTCAAAATATTGCCAATACCAATGAAATCCAAAGATGTCGGTTTCAAAAGATACTTAGCCGGCACCGCCTGAATATCAGGGAAAGTTTTCAATGTCAGGAACAAACCTACATCTTTCAATGATTTGGTCCGCTTCTTATAGTTCCCGCCAACCTCAATACTGCTGAACGGGCCTTCCATCTGACGTTCCACGCTAAGGCGCATCTCATAAAGCTCATCGTCAATAGACGGCTTGTTGATAAAGCCATCCTGACTGTCCCAGGAACCGGTTTTTAACGGGTCACCCCAGTTTTGCGGGCCACCGAGTTTAAACAATGTCGGATCAGCATAATCCAGATCGTGGGTAAATACGGCACCGCCATTTGGCTGCACGGTAAAGCCAATGTTATCCTGAACACCATTGCCGCCGCCGCGACCCGTACCACTATAGCTTTCTATGGCTGTGTCAGTACGTTTAACGGAGGAATAGCTGACGTCAGTTTCCACAGACCAATCATCATCAATTTGATATTCCGTATTCCAGCCAAGTGACCAGGTTTTGCTGTTCCGCACGAATACATCATTACGCAGAACACCCTTAACCCCGTTAAACTGACCAGCTGTGATCAAACCATTTTCCACCGTCACACCGTCCTGCAACTGTGCACCGGACCATTTGAGGGGGAACTCAACCCCGCGCAAACGCTGATCATCCTTGAATTTGGAATAATATACGTCAATTGTCGTAGAGAAGGTATCATCAGGGCGATATTCGAGAACCCCCATAACCCCGTCACGTGTCAACTCATTGGACTTAACAAAAGGCTTGGCCCCGCCAATGACCAAAGTAGTAGGATCAACGGCATTACCACCAGAATCAAGTACCCCGCCCCCTACTTCCGGGAAACCCCATGAATTCCATCGTTTTTCCTGTGTCGGTGACGTCATACGGGCATAACCGAATGCTACGCCAACCGTGTCATCAGCAAATTGATCGATATAGGAAAAACTTCCCCGATAGCCTACGGCCGTTGTCCCGGCATTCAGCGCACCAAGGTCATTATATTCACCGCGAATACCAATGGCTATTGCCTGCTTGCCATAAGCCAGAGGCCGAACGGTTTGCATATCAATCGTTCCGCCAATCGCCTGTGATGTCAGTGATGCATCAGGGGTTTTATAGACGACAACGCCGCTCATCAATTCTGACGGATATTGGTCAAATTCAACGCCGCGGTTATTACTTGATGTAACCTGTTCACGGCCATTAAGGAGCGCCGTTGTGAAATCAGGGGACAGGCCACGAATACTGATCAACTGGGCACGACCATCAAGGCGCTGTGCCGTTACACCCGGCAGACGCGCAATTGATTCTGCGATACTGACATCCGGCAACTTGCCAATGTCTTCAGCAGAAACCGCTTCTACGATGGATGAGTTATTACTTTTCTTGGCGATAGAGCTTATGATACTGCCCCGGATACCGGTGACGATCACTTCTTCCAATACGACTTCATCATCCTTTGCGGTGTCTTCTTCCGCTGCATAAACTGCGGGGCTTGCCGCTGTCAGCATGGCGGCTGACACTAATGAAGTATATAAAAATTTTGTGGTGTGCCTGCGTATATTACGCTGTGGATTTTGCGTATCAAATCTCATGTTTGCTCCCTACTTTCCCTTAAAATAGCTTGTTAGCCTGGTTTATCCATAAGCCGTTTTGACTTATAATTCCGCAGACATCCTATTCATTGATCACGAAGCAAAGCAAATGCATACATACGTATTCATTAATAAACCCCCTAAGCATACGTATTCAAAAATTTATCAAAGCCCGTATTTACAAGAAAAACATATCTCTTCAACATAGATTTACCATAAAATTCAATGTCTTAAATTACAGTTTTATTAAATATGGTAAATATTGGCCCGGATTTCAGCATCCTCGCCGCCCTTTTGAATACGTATGTATCCATTTGCACCCACGGTGTTACCGCGCGTAGCTTTGGCCATGGCGTTACTTAATTAATCCATATAATATAACGCCGTCAGGGATGTTGCCGACAAGATAGATTATATTTAAGCAATTGAATTTAAAGTCTTATCTATGTTGGCAACAGTATAATAATGAAGAATATATTAGGCATGAATAAAATATCCTGGTGGGACAACGCCGTAGTTTATCAGATATATCCCCGCAGTCTGCTCGACAGCAACGGGGACGGTATTGGCGATATTCCCGGCATCATAGAGAAGCTGGATTACATCAGCGGCCTTGGCGTGGATGCCATCTGGATTTCGCCTTTTTTCAAATCCCCTATGAAAGATTTTGGCTATGACATCTCCGATTACCGGGAATTGGACCCCATATTCGGGACGCTGGATGATTTTGATGACCTGATCAAACAGGCCCACAAAAGAAATCTGAAAGTGATCATAGATCAGGTATTGAGCCATACATCCGACCAGCATGCCTGGTTTCAGGAAAGCCGCCAAAGCCGGGATAACCCAAAGACAGACTGGTATGTCTGGGCCGATGCCAAGGACAACGGCGATGTGCCCAATAACTGGCTGGCTATTTTTGGCGGGTCTGCCTGGCAATGGGATGACAGCCGCCAGCAATATTTTCTGCATAATTTTCTGACCAATCAGCCGGACCTGAATTATCATAACGATGACCTGCGCCGTCAGATATTGGAAGAAGTGGAATTCTGGCTGAAACGGGGTGTTGATGGCTTCCGGCTGGATGCCCTGAACTTCTGTTACCATGACAAGGAACTGCGGGATAACCCTTTCAAACCGCTGAAAGAACGCCGGGGACGCGGGTTCAGCCCCGACAATCCCTATGCGGCGCAATATCACATCTATGACAGCGACCAGCCGGAAATTCTCGGGTTTCTGGAAGATCTGCGCCGCCTGATAGACCGTTATCCCGGGGTTATGACCATGGGTGAGATCAATACGGAAAATTCCCTGAAAACCATTGCCAACTATACCGCAGGCAACAAACGCCTGAATATGGCCTATAGTTTCGAGCTGCTGGTGGATGATTTTTCCGGATCACATATCCGGGAAACCGTTGAAAAACAGATGGCACAGATGAATGGCGGCACACCCTGCTGGGCCATAAGCAACCATGATGTTGTTCGGGTACTCAGCCGATGGGGCGGGGATAATCCTGATCCTGAAATGGCCAAGATGCTGACCGCCCTGCTCTGCTCATTGCCCGGCACCATTTGCAGCTATCAGGGCGAAGAACTGGGCCTGACACAGGCCGACATCGCTCAGGAACAATTACGGGACCCGTTCGGCATTCAATTCTGGCCTGCTTTCAAGGGCCGTGATGGCTGTCGGACTCCCATGCCCTGGACAGACACCAAGGCAAATGCCGGCTTTACGGAAGGCACCCCTTGGCTACCTATCCCCGAAGAACATCTAGCCCATACCGTTGACCAACAGGAAAGTAA
Organism: Alphaproteobacteria bacterium; assembly: GCA_013152755.1. Lineage (GTDB taxonomy): Bacteria > Pseudomonadota > Alphaproteobacteria > Sphingomonadales > Emcibacteraceae > Paremcibacter. Next base: position 3,307 of record JAADFR010000014.1, on the reverse strand, counting down.
TCCGGATTCGGTTTTAAACAGCTTCAAAAGCTTTCTGACATGGCGCAAGCAGCAAAAGGCCCTGCTCCACGGCGATATAAATTTTATCGATACGGATAAGAATATATTGGCCTTCACCCGATGTGATGAGGCCCAAACCGTCTATGCCTGTTTCAATATGACCGCCCAACAGAAAACAATCACATTGCCGAATCATGTGACAGCTTGCCGCCCGTCCGACACCCCACTGCTGTCCGGCAATCAGGTGACCCTGCCGCCATACGGGGTGTTTTTCGGGCAAAACACGTCCCAAACCTAAAATAAATTCACCTTTTCTGCTTTTTCTTGCGGCTTTTCCGGGTCGGATTGGGCCTGCCCTTTTCCCTATTTGAGCATAAATTAAAACAGGGTTGCCAAAAGCAGGTATTTTAGAGTATATTCTGAAAATATTTTCTATTATATTAACTAATAAGAGAACACAATGTCATTTAATGAGATAGATTTAGCACTTCTTGACTTACTTCAGAAGAATGTTAGCATGCCTATCGATGAATTGGCGCGGCGTGTGGGGCTAACAAAGACCCCTTGCTGGCGGCGGGTTCAGAAATTGGAAAAAAGCGGCGTGATCAAGGGCCGGGTGGCTTTGCTGGATGGCAAAATGCTCGACCGGAATGTGTCGGTTTTCGTACAGGTTAAAACCAGTCAGCATAACAGGGCATGGCTGGAAAACTTCTCGAAAATCGTGTCAAACTTCCCGGAAGTAGCGGGATTTTACCGCATGTCCGGTGAATATGATTATCTGCTGCGGGTGATTGTCCGGGATATTCCGGCCTATGATGACTTTTACAAACGCTTCATAGAGGCCACTAGCCTGACGGACGTTACCTCCAATTTCGCCATGGAAGAAATCAAAAATTCCACAGAGATTTATCTGGGGGACATGACCTAATTCCAGCACCCGCCCGGCCTTTAGGAAAAAGGAATACAGGGTGCATACAGAAAAGCAGGCATTAATTGAACAGATCCGGCAATCAGTCATCGGGGAAGGGCGGCTTTTGCAAACGCCGTTTGGCCAGAAACCGCTTATCTATTCCGACTATACCGCTTCTGGCCGGTCCCTGTCTTTCATTGAGGATTATATCACCGATAATGTGTTGCCCTTTTACGCCAATACCCATTCCGAGGCTTCGGCCACCGGGCGTCAGACAACCGCCTTTCGCGAGCAATCCCGGGGGCTGATCCGAAAGTCCCTGAACGCCAGTGATGACGATGCTATCATTTTCTGCGGTTCCGGGGCCACAGGGGCCATACAGAAGATGGTTGATATTCTCAATATCCGCATTCCGGCCAACTTGGATGACCGTCACCACTTCTCTGCACAGATCACCGACAAAGACCGGCCCGTTGTATTCGTCGGCGCCTATGAGCATCACTCCAATGAACTGGCCTGGCGGGAATCAATTGTGGATATGGTCTCGGTTCCCCTTGGTTCGGACGGTGGGCTGGATAAGGATTTCTTACAACGGGAACTGGATAAATACGCGGACCGGCCCCTGAAAATAGGCAGTTTTTCAGCGGCATCCAACGTGACCGGCCTGCGTACGGATGTGGACGGTATTACCCGCCTGCTCCATCAAAACGGGGCTCTGGCCTTTTGGGATTATGCGGCGGCGGGGCCTTATGTGCCCATTGATATGACCGGTGACGGAGATAAAACCGCCCTAGATGCGCTATATATCTCACCCCATAAATTCATTGGCGGACCGGGAACGTCAGGGGTTCTAGCCGTCAAGCGTAAACTATTAACCAATCGGGTGCCATCCATTCCGGGCGGCGGGACGGTCTCCTATGTCTCTCCTGAGGGACATACTTACCTGCCCCCCGGCGAAAGCAAGGAAGAAGGCGGCACCCCGGCCATTGTGGAATCAATCCGGGCGGGCATGGTGTTTCAGCTTAAAGACGCCGTTGGGGCCGAAACCATTGAACAGATCGAACATGACATGGTCACACAGGCCATCTCCCGCTGGTCAAAACATCCCAATATTCACATTCTGGGTGATCTGGATGCACCGCGAGTTTCAATTCTGTCCTTTCTGATCATGTGGCAGGGCAAACCACTCCATTTCGGCTTTGTCGACGCCCTGATCAATGACATGTTTGGCATACAGGTGCGCGGTGGCTGTTCCTGTGCCGGGCCATATGGCCATGAACTGCTGGATATTGATATGGACTATAGCCACGCCATCACCGATGCGGTTGATGCGGGCCATAGCATATTGAAGCCGGGCTGGGTACGGCTCAACTTTAATTATTTCATCGGACAGGAGACTTTTGACTATTTGCTTAAAGCCGTTGAAATCATCGCCGATCATGGTTGGAAGATGCTCAGCCATTATCATTATGACGAGACACGGAATTTATGGGTCTGTAATCAAGCCCCGGATGGTCCCTGTGCTGATCTCAATGATATTTCCTATGACCGGAATATTTTTCAGGCCCCGGACAGGGCATATGGTGACAACGAGCTTCCCCTATGGACCTATCTCGACAAGGCCGAAAATTTCCTCACCTCCCCGGATCTGACAGGGCAGAGTTTTGTGGAAAAATTCACACAAGCAACACCAACACCGGAACTGCCCGCCAACCTTGAAAAACTGAGGTGGTACGGCCTCCCCGAGGATATGTTATCCACCGGAAAGGCCCGTAAGTTTCGGCCCATCACCATAATCAAAAACTGGCTGACCAAAGCGTCCTAATAGGCGCAACGGTTTTCGTCAATTTTCTTCTTGGTCCGCTTGATAAAGGCGTTCACATTTGACATTTTGACAAATCTTTTCGGTGTGGGATAGATCAGCAACAGATATTGCCCTTCCCCCACCAGATCCGCATCAAAGCTGGGATGCTCAGGATCATCAACCATAATCGGATGAATATTGGCCATCTTCAGGTCCGGATTTAGCATTTTCAGGCGTTCCGGTGTGCCCAAAAGGGCTGCGGAATGGAAGCTACCGTTGATATGCATGACTTTCCGGCCCGGATTGGCCTTCATATGCAGATAAATGCTCTCGGCCATGGTATCGTCCCGGCTGACCTGCGCGGAAAAGCGGCGAAAACGCTTGGTCGCCTTTTCTTCCTCGGTCATATCCGCGCCGCCCACACTATGTCCCGCGGCCTTTGCCAGAAAGGAGAAATAACGCTCCTTATAAGGGCCATCCTCAGTATGAAGCTCCTTGGCAATCCATTTCCTTGGCTCGCCTGTCAGGCGGTCCAGAAAGGCCGGGCCCTCTTCACCGACACAGCTCACCATATTGCCCGGCACCTCGGCGGC
>JAADFR010000013.1 GCA_013152755.1 Alphaproteobacteria bacterium | reverse complement strand
AAATGGCGGGAATATTTGAGAACGAAATTATTAGACCTCGGGCTGGAGCCTATTCCATCGGTGGCAAATTTCATCCTGATCCGCTTTCCCGGAAATGAGGACAAAACGGCGGAAAGAGCCAATGAATTTCTGCTGTCACAGGGCTATATCCTGCGCTGGTTGCCGGGACATGACCTTGAGGACTGTCTGCGCCTGACCGTGGGAACGGAAGATCAAAACAAGGGGGTTATCCGCCTGCTCAAAGAATTTTTGGAAAAATAATGCCATTTAACCAAATTACCATAATCGGCATGGGCCTTATCGGCTCCTCTATCGCCCGGGCCATCGCGGAGAATGAGGTTGCAAGCCGTCTGGTTGGCTGTGACAATAATCCGGACCATTGCGATACGGCGCGGGCGTTACAGCTATGTGACCTGATCACTTCTGACCCAAATGAGGCCGTAAAAGGCGCAGATCTGATCATTCTGGCGACCCCCGTTGGTTCCTACGGCCCATTGGGAAAACTCATCTGTCCAAATATGAAAGCCGGGGCAATCCTGACCGATGTGGGATCGGTGAAGGCCAGTGTGGTCAAGTCTCTGTCGCCCCATATGCGCGCGGATTGCCACCTGATCCCCGGACATCCGGTGGCCGGGACGGAGCAATCCGGCCCCGAGGCGGGTTTTGCCGGGCTATTCACAGGCCGCTGGTGCATCCTGACCCCGCCTGAAGGTAGCGATGCGACCCAGACCGCAAAACTGGAAAAATTCTGGCAGGCCCTTGGCAGCAAGGTAGAACAGATGACGCCGGAGCATCACGATATGGTTCTGGCTATCACCAGCCACCTGCCCCATCTAATCGCCTATAATATTGTCGGCACAGCCCGGCATCTGGAAGAGGTCACCAAGTCCGAGGTGATTAAATATTCCGCCGGGGGGTTCCGGGATTTCACCCGTATCGCCGCCTCTGACCCCACCATGTGGCGGGATGTATTCCTCAATAACAAGGAAGCGGTGTTGGAAATGCTGGGCCGGTTCAGCGAAGACCTGACTGCCTTGCAACGGTCCATCCGCTATGACGAAGGCGACAAGCTGTTTGAATTATTTGACCGCACCCGCCGCATCCGCCGCCAGATTATTGAGGCCGGACAGGAAGAAGACATCCCTGACTTTGGCCGAGACCTTGGCCGCCACCTGGATGATAAATAAAGCTTATTCCACCACAGGGGCCAGTTCATAGACCGGGACAGGACCGAGGTAGAGCAAACCGTTTTGCAGGCTGACGGCCAGCTCCGAGGGGCCTTTGCTGTCCGGATTGCTCAGACGCCCCAATTCCTGCATCAGTTTGTTTTCCGGCATACCGTCCTTCATTTCATTGGAAGACTGTAATTTGGCGGAAAATGCGCCCAGCGGCTTCATATCCTGATCCAGACTAAGTTCGCCGTTCAATTCAACATTCATGTTATCCGCGATAACCTCAAGATTTTTCACCGATAATGTGCCGCCTTCATCGCGCCACGCCGTCAGGCTGTCTTTTGAATAGCTGGGGAGGGATTTGCCGTGAAGTTGAAGGTCTAACCGGACCTTATCCAGTTTTTTATCGAAATAATCCCGAACCGCTAGCCCGTCCAGTTCCATAAACAGCTTTACCTGCACGGGAAGCTCCATATCATCATGACCGTCATCCTGTTGAGGCCGCAGGATGTGCAATTTCATCTCATCAGCGGTAGAGGCGGCAAGGTCGTCATTCTGCCCGACCCATTTCATGCTGCCAAGCACCGCAGAAAACCGCAGAAACTCACCATCAGCCCGGTCAAAGATCACCGAGGCCCGGCTTTTGCCAAAGGCCAAGGTCAGGGCCGGATTCGTCCGCCGACCAATACGCAAGGCTCCGCCGTCACTGACTATCACCCCATGATAGATATTCCATGGAAAAGCGATCAGGGTGATATTGGGCGCCATAAACAGAACCGGCAAGCCATCGCCGTTGGTTTTTATCACATTCAAGTCTGTGAAGGCCAGCTCCATACGGTAGGGGAAACCTGTTATTTCAAGCTCTTTATAGCGCAGGCTAAGGCCCCGGGGCTTTTGGGTCTGCGCCCAAGCCTCTATCCGATCCTCAAGCTCTCCCGCCATATAAAACCAAAACAGACTATAGCCAACGATAGCTATTATAACGGTCGAAACCAGAACCCTGAAACGCATGTTTATTTCTTTTCCTATATTTTGGCCGGATTATATCCATGGTCCGGCCAACAGGAAAGAAATAAATCAGAATTTATAGGATAATCCCAAAGACGCCACCGGGTAATATTTATATGCCTCCAGATCGTTCCTGACATTCCCCTCTTCCCGGCGAACCTCGGTCAGGAAAGTCGGGTCATTGGACAGCGTACCGCCCACAGACGTCAGGGCCACCCGCGCCGTACCCGTGAAAACCACACCCAGGTCAACCATGAATGTCCAGCCACTATCTTTGTTGATCGGATTACCCCAGCCAATGCCAATATAAGGCGACACATCCCGGAAATTAATATTACCGTTCAGGGTGCCGACCTCGGCACTGGTAAAGGTCATATTACCAATATCATAGGTGTTGGACGTAACCGCCTGCCCATTCAGAGTGTTCTTGTCGAAAACCGCCCCGCCGGTGATGCGAAAGCCGCCGCCCAGCACATGCCAGTCGATCAGGGCATTAAAGCTTTTTAACTTCAGATCGAAATCATAGTCATTACCGCTTTTGGTCAAGGTTTTATTAAGTTTCGCGTAATTTGCCCCGACCCGTACATTGACATAATCACTCAGGCCCCCGGTAAGTTCAATGCCCACCCCCTGTGTGCTGGCTTTCAGGCCCATGGCAATACCATCCGCCTGCGCCGATGTATTGGCCACACTCATCGCGATTAAAGCACCGAAACCTATTGCCGTTGTTTTCTTCAAAATACTATATGTCATTCGCATCCACTTTCTGTTGTAAGTTATGCAAATTATATATAGGGAGCTACTTTAGGGTCTGTTAATATTAGATATAATTCAATGTATATTTTTAAACTTTTGAAATTCGGGCGCGCATGACGCTGACAAGATATTTACTATATTCCCGCGCCAAAGACAGAAAACGGATATTTTCGGGCCGCCATTGACCCACAGGATGGGCAATCATAACAATGTTCGGCATCAGGCGGCGCATCTCAACCATGACGCGCGGCATATGTTCCAGAGAGGTCACGACCCTGATGGATGACATATGACTGCGCGCCACCCACAGGGATATTTCCTGCGCGTTACCCACCGTATCTTTGGCCATCGTGCCGCTTTCAATGCAACAATCAGAAAGTTCTTTTGGAATGCCAAGAACAGCCTGCAATTCCTGCTCGGTAACCTTTGCATTAACGCCGGAGATAAACAGCTTGTTCGCCATGCCTTTTTCCAGCAGGCTGACCGCCTCCTGAAGCCGGTTCTTACCGCCAGTCAGGACCACAATGCCGTCCGTTTTGTCATGAGGCGGCATTTCAACCTGCGACAGATTATAAATAAAATAGGCCAGCCCCCCGACCCACATCAGGATAAGAGTAAGTAACAGATACAATAAATATTTCATATGTCGCCCTCCCCTATACCATTCGCCCTAACCCCCGTAAGACAGTTATGCGGGCGGTCAGCATGGAAATTAACGCGGCCAGAAAAGGAATGACCAAGAGTACCGCAATTTCAACAACCGGCAATTCCGGTATCCTGACCAGCCCCTCTGCTAAATCACGGGACAGATAGATCAAGGAAACAAGGGTGATAAAGGCCAGCACAAGCCCGATAATACCGCCCTTCAGGCCATATTTCATAAAACGGCTCTGATACGCGCGGGCAATCATACTATCCTGCGCCCCCAGATGATGCATCACGGCGATGATTTCCCGATTTTCCGCCATCCCGGCCTTGGTGCCGAATATGACGATGCAGACCGTCGCCAGCACCACCAGCAGCAATATACCCAACGCCGTATATTCCACCATATCCATCAGCCGTAAAAACCGCCCCAGCCATTGCTGATGATCATCGAGGTGGATATTGTCTGATACCTGAGCCAGCATCCCCCGCACCGCATCCAGATTTAATGTCAGGCCACGGCTGACGGTCACGTCAAGGATCGCCGGAACCGGAAGGTCATCTGTCACATTACCCTTGCCGAGCCATGGCTCCAGCAGTTTCTCAATCTCAACCTCATTGAGTTTGCGCACATAGTCTATGCCCGGCGTTTTGCGTAACAGGGCCGTAACCTCGTCCACCTGCGCATTCCGCGCCTCTGCATCTGCGGTCGTGATCTGTATGGTCAGGCGATTGCTCAGGCTTTCGGTCATATCCCCAAAGCCCTTATTAAGCATCATGCTCCCCATCAGGGCCAGCGCACTGAGGTAAACCATCACCGCCATAACATAGGGCAAAAGCCTTGTGGCCTCGTGGGTCTCCTCATCGGGCAGGAAGTGAATGGCCTTGGTCACTGATCATCCTCCCCGTCATAGCCCAGCGGGCCATATTCATTCTGATCAAGGCTGGTGGTTTCAAATTCCGCCGGGTCGAACGATGTGGTTTCCGGCAGGCTTTGACCCGCTTTGATCAATTGCAGGATTCCATCACTCAGGTGTAGCCGATCCGCCTTCACCTCCTCCACAAGGCCCATATCATGGGTGGCGATAACCGTCGTGGTACCCAGCTTGTTAAGCTCGACAAACAAATGCATGATCCGCTTGGCAATGGCCGGGTCAACATTTCCCGTTGGCTCATCCGCCAGCAATAAATCAGGGCGTTTGATCACCGCCCGGGCAATAGCCACCCGTTGTTTTTCGCCGCCCGATAATGTGGGGGGGCGGGCCTTCATGCGGCCTTTCAGACCAACCCAAGTCAACAATTCCTCAACATGTTCCTCTATCACGGCCCCTTTACCACCCGCAATCCACAGCGGCAAAGCCACATTTTCCACGGCCGTCAGATGATCCAGAAGCCTGAAATCCTGAAATACCACCCCGATTTTACGGCGGAATTTCGGCAGGTCTTTACGCGCCGCCCCGGCCATATCCTCGCGAAACATGGTGATTTTACCCCGTGACGGGCGATGGGCCAGATACATCAGTTTTAGCAAACTGGTCTTGCCCGCCCCGCTGGGGCCGGTCAGGAAATGCAATGATCCCGGCTTCAGGTTAAAGGAAATATCCTTCAATACCTCCGACCCCATGCCATAGCGCATACCGACATTCTCAAAATGGATCACTTACTATCAAGCCTCTTATTGTTATATCTGGTTCTAACCATAGCAAGTCACCCCAAGGCCGTAAACTGATAAATAGATGTTCTATCAGGAGTCTTGCGTTAATCATTTCATCAGATTATAATCATATTAAGCTGTATACCCATAAAATAATAAGAGCTAAACTCAGTGATCCTTACCTGCCCCGAATGTTCTGCACGATATGTTGTTGACCCAACAGCCCTATTGCCCGATGGCCGCAGGGTTCGTTGTGCAAAATGCACGCATAGCTGGAAGGAACCCGCCCCCCATGTGGACACACCGGTGGTGGATGCGGCAGAGGCCGAAACCCCCGCCGTTCAGGAAACAGCCGAACCGAAACAAAAAGAACCTGAGGTCAAGGCACCCGACACGCCGGATGCGCCGGAATCTGCCGAAGAAGAATTCGCCATAAGACGGAACCGCCGTAAAAAACGCCCACGGCCCATGCCCAAAGGTTCCAACCTGCCCGCCCTTCAGGGGCATAAACACGGGGATAGCCTGTGGGGATGGTACAGCCTTGGCGGCTTTGTCGTTCTGGTTATCGCGAGCTTTCTGATTTTTCAAACCAGTATCAGCGAAATATGGCCACCGTCACAAAAGTTATACCGGGCTTTAGGCCTTGATGATCATGGTGCCAGCACAGGCTCCCATGAGGCCAAGGAAGAGAAAATTCCCTATTATGAGCTGTTCAAGATTGAGAATACGGTGCCCGGAAAAACCCGGGTTGGCAAGCTGGTTACTCTGACGGTTAAAGGTAGCATCCGTAATCTGACCGACAAGACATTACCTCTGCCTCTGCTTAAAATCACCTTGAAAGACGGCCGGGGGGAAATTGTTCGGGAATGGACATTCAAACCGGCGACGGCCACCATTTCAGAGGGACAGAAAGTGCCCTATAGCACCTCCCTGCCCAATCCGCCTGATAATGCCACCAGCATCAGCGTTACTTTCGCTGATCAATAAGGCGTAAAGATATATTTAGGAATTACAGGTTATAATCACTCCGAACCAATAGGAGTTATTAAGAATATGGCACATATTCTGATCGCAGAAGACGAATTGGCCGTGCGCATGTTTGTCAGCCGGGCCTTGGAGCACCGGGGGCATAGCACCGTCGGCGTGGAAGACGGCGGTGCCGCCGTTGATGCCATGTCATCGGAAAGTTTCGATCTACTGCTGACCGATATTGTCATGCCGGTAATGGACGGTATTGCTCTGGCACTGAAAGTATCCTCGGATCATCCGGACATGCCCATCCTGATGATGACCGGCTATGCCCATGAACGCCAACGCGCCCATAACCTTGAAAGCCTGATCCATGATGTGATCAGCAAACCCTTCTCTCTGGATGAGCTTTGCGCAACTGTAGAGGAAACACTGAAGAAAAAAACGAGCCTAAATCATTAAGCTATCTTTTCTGACCTCAAAGAAAAAATAAAACAAAAACTTCCCTAAATCGTAATATATGAATAGTATTACATAATTAACCATGATGATGGTCATAATTATTTGTCTGATTACGGATGTTTAGGAGAATTTTATGCTCCTGTCTCATAGTGACACACAGGAAGTTTCGCTGGATGCCTGTCCGGCTCTGGTCCTGAATGCGGATTTCAAGCCGCTCAGTTACTTTCCCCTGTCGCTCTGGTCCTGGCAGGATGTGATCAAGGCGGTTTACCTTGAACGAGTGATCGTTATTGAAGAATATGACAGGGTGGTTCACGCCACATCATCAGAGATCAGGCTGCCTAGCGTTATCTCCCTCAAAGAATATATCTCCCCCGGCACCTATCCCAATTTTACCCGGTTTAACCTGTTCCTGCGGGATCGTTTTACCTGTCAATATTGCGGCTTTAATGCCGGAAATGGCCGGGAACTGACCTTTGACCATGTGATCCCCCGCAGGATGGGCGGCAAGACATGCTGGGAGAATATTACCTCGGCCTGCCCAAGTTGCAACCTGAAAAAAGGTGGACGGACTCCCAAGGGGGCTGGCATGCATCTATTGACCAAGCCGGTTCGGCCCACAGTCTACGGTATTCAGAATATCGGACGGTCCTATCCGCCCAATTACCTCCATGATAGCTGGCGTGATTTTCTCTATTGGGACAGCGAACTGGATAAGTAGCGTTAAACCCGTTCGGCGATTTTGATGACTGTCTTGCATCCAAACTGGATAAGGCCAGACAGTAATCCGTAGGCCGGGGCCTCATGGGCACCATGTTCCACGGCGGTATCCCGATGCTCAATTTCTTCCTGACGGAATTTTTCCAGCTCCGCCGCCAAGGCTGTCTCATCCTCACCCAATTGGGCAATCTGACCCGCATAATGGTCATCAATAACCGTTTCTACGGCTTCCGTACAGACCATGGCCGCCTTGACCCCAAGTAAAGCCGTACCAGCCCCGAGGGCAAACCCTGCCACATGCCAGAGCGGCGTCAACAGCGTTGGCCGGGCGTCCCGGTCCCGGATCAAACTATTGAACCGTTCTAGGTGGACATCCTCCTGCGCCTTCATATGTTTGATGGTGTCGCTCATGGGGTGGCTATCGCCCAGAACGGCCAGTTGGCCCTGATAAATACGCACCGCCCCATATTCCCCCGCATGATCAACCCGCAAAAAACGGTCAATCATCTGTTCCTTGGTCAAGGCACCGGGACGTGGCACTTTATGGTCAGTTTCTTGCGGGATTGTTCTTCCTAACTTTATCAAATAATGCCAAAGCCACGAATCCTGAAACAACAAGGGAAATCAGGAAATTATATCCGGCCATGGATATGCCGAACATCTCCCACGGGATTTCATCACAGAGCACCATCTTGGCCTCCATCATATTGTCGAAAAATGATTCCATATCCGCACTTTGGGTCAAGCCATTGGACGTACAGGTGGTTGGCCCCTGCCACCATTTCTGTTCAATACCGGCATGATACCCGGACACGGCAATACTCACATCAAGGGCAAGCGCCGTTCCCCATGCCATAATATTATATATAAAACCACCGGCAGACTTTACCAGCAATCCGGCCCCGGACAGGGCAATGATTGCCATATGGGCATAGCGTTGTGTCCAGCAAAGATCACAGGGCTCCAATCCACCAATATATTGAAAGGCATAGGCCCCGGCCATGAGTGACGATGACACCAGAAAAGCCAGCAAAAGCGGATTTTGCCAGAAATAGCAAACCAGACGGGTAATGAGATTTTTATTATTTGACATGTTTCTACACTTGATTATCCATTTGTGTCAGGATACTTGTTGCGGAAAATAGTTCAACAAGAAACTGACATAACAAAGGAAATATACTTTCAGAGAACACCGCCTAAATATATTTCAGAGCAACAAAGCTGCCAATTAACAGGGCAAAGAAAAGCAGGGCCAACATGCCCAGTCTTTTCTCAATAAACGTACGAATTGGCACACCGAATTTCCACAAGAGAGCCGCCACCAGAAAAAACCGCGCCGCCCGTGACAGGGCACTTGCGATGATAAAGGTGGTCAGGTCAAGGTGGGTCAGACCACTGGCAATGGTGAATACTTTATAGGGGATTGGTGTAAAGCCCGCCAAAGCAACAATAATCGCCCCAAATTCATTATATTTGGCCTGAAACCAGCTAAATTTTTCCTGCATATTATAGAGGTCAATGATCGGCTGACCAACGGTGTCAAACAACGCATAACCAATATAATAGCCAAACAGGCCCCCAAAGACGGAGGCTATGGAACAGACAAAAGCAATGCGCCATGCCCTGGTCGGGGCCGCCAATACCATGGGAATCAACAGCACATCCGGCGGAATGGGGAAGAAGGAGCTTTCGGCAAATGAGAAAGCGGCCAATATCCATAACGCCTTCGGATGTTCAGCCTTGTCCAGCGTCCAGTCATATAGGCGTTTTATCATAAATCCCTCATCTTATGCTGTTTTCGGGGGCATCATTACAGCATTTCCGGATGAGAAAAAGTATTTTCTGAGAAATTTGATTTTTTGCTATCTTGGCACTTGACCCCATAAAAGTCGGCGTTATGATGCTGCTCACCTTTCCGATGCTAAGTGAGCATTATTACAGGGGCCCCTGTGGCGGAATTGGTAGACGCGCTGGATTCAAAATCCAGTGTCCTTTGGACGTGTCGGTTCGATTCCGACTGGGGGCACCAATCAATTCTGACATTATTTACAGAGGTTCTTGATTTTACCCGCTTCGGACACTGCTTTTTTCCAAGCAAAATCATCATTGTCGCTAAAATAATAATAAATCATATCATTGGGCAAAAGAGCAACCGTAATCCCGCCATAACCGGACATAAAGGGGATCCATATGGGGGATTTGCAGCCGAGGGTTTTCTGGAAATTGCTAGCCCAGAATCCATTCTGGTATTTTACCGCCTTGCCATAAGCCACCATGCCCCGTGCGGCGCGATTACGTTGCATCGCCTTGTCAAATTCTGCCTTGTCAAAGAAATCAGCCGCCGGGCCATTATCCAAATTCAGAAAAGCCGCAAGGCGCACCAGATCATCCCTGTGATAGGTCAGGCCGTATCCGGTAAAGGGCTGTGCGCGTTTGTCCGGGGTTCTACGGGTGGTATTCAGCACAGGGCTCAGTCCCAATTCAGCCCATAGGGGGGTTTTAAGAATATCATCATAGAGATCGCCTTTTTCTGTCAGATAATTCTGTATGGCCGTACCCAGAA
>JAADFR010000012.1 GCA_013152755.1 Alphaproteobacteria bacterium | reverse complement strand
CAGAGCCATTCACAGATATGACAGCCCGTACATTTCTCAGGCTCCGCCAGTTCCGCCACCTGATCCTTATTCAGGACAAGGCACCGTTCCGGGCACATTTTAACGCAGATATCACAGCCTTTGCACCATTCTGCGGTAATCTCAAGATGGGTGCGGACGGCATTTTCTTCGGGCTGAACCAGCGGTACGAAGGCGGCCCCTTCCACGGGCTCACCCTTGCGGGAGCCTTTGATCCATTTCTGGCCCTGATCAAAAACCTTGAGGTTCACCTCAACCGTTTTTGGCGGCACCATCTGGGTGATAACCTCTTTCCATGCCTTGTCGGGGAAGGTAAGGGTGGTGGACAGCGCACCCAGCAACAGGGTATTGGCCGCCCGCTCATTCCCGGCTTTGGTGGCCATTTCGGTGGCATCAATAGCAAAAGCCTCGGCCACCTTTTCCCGCACATCATCGGGCGTATTCTTGGAATAGCCAATATCGGCCCCCAGCACCCGCGAGCGACAGGCAAAGGGCGGTACAATACGTTTGGTGTCGGCAATGAAAACACCGGAACCGGGCCGCAGGTAATTCATCCAGCGCAGACCTTCCGCCCATTCAAGGGCGATCAGCACATCGGCCTTGCCCATGGGAATGGTCGGTGACCAGACCTCTGCGCCAAAGCGTACATGGCTGAACACCACGCCGCCCCGTTTGGCCATGCCATGAACTTCGCTCTGTTTCACCTGATAGCCCAGATTCTGGCATATCTGCGCCAGCACCTTGGACACCATAATCACGCCCTGTCCGCCCACACCAACGATCAAAACATTGATCGGCTCTTTCATCTTTTCAGGGTTTAATTTTACAACATTGGTCATTTTTATGCTCCTCCGCCGCAGGGTTTGGCCTTAGCCGCTGTCTGGCCCAGATTAACCGTTGGCTGAATGGCCCCGGTGGGACAAAATTGTGCGCAAACGGAACAGCCGATACAGGCACTTGGGTCGATCTTGACAATATGGCGGCCCTCATACCATTCATCGCTCCAGATCAGGGCCGGACAACCCAAATTCATACAGCCCTGACAGGCGTTGCAATCCTTGGGGTCAACACTCATGGCCGGGCCTTTAATCTTGACCGGATCAAGTACGCAAGGCCGGTCAGCAATGAGGACGGACACGCCCCGGTAAGCAATGGCTTCACGCATGGTATGGAGCATGGAGCCGGCGTCATAGCTGTCCACCCGTTCAATCCATTCGACACCGCAGGCCCGGATCATTTCCTCGAAATTTACCTGATGGGTTTGCTCGCCGCGCAGAGTCTTGCCAGTGCCGGGGTTTTCCTGTCCCCCGGTCATGGCGGTAATATGATTGTCCAGCAGGATCACCGTGATATTGGCCTGATTATAGACCGCGTCAATCAGGGGCGGAATGCCTGAATGAATGAAGGTGCTGTCGCCGATGGTCGCCACGATCGGTTTTTTCTCACTGCCCGCCAGATACATGCCTGTGGCATTGGCAATGCTTGAGCCCATGGCAACGGTGGTATCAATGGCGGTCAGAGGATCCCCCACCGCCAGCGTATAGCAGCCAATATCGCCCGCCACCCGCACATCAAGGCTGCGGATCGCCGTATAGCTCATGGCATGGGGACAACCCGCGCACAACACCGGCGGACGGATCAAAGGTTCAAACTGTGGGCCCATGGCATCGGCTTCAGGTTCCAGAACCCCGGCCTGCTCAAAACTGATGCGCACCTGTTCCGGTGACAATTCACCGGTGCGCGGGAAGAATTCTTTGCCCTCAACCTTCAAGCCCCAGGTTTTGATCTCATTCTCAATTACTGGTTCCAATTCTTCAACCACAATCACCCGATCATGCTTGGCACAGAAATCCTGTATCAGCTTTTTCGGCAGGGGAAAGGACAGACCCAGTTTCAGGACACTGACTTCGGGCAGATTTTCCTTCACATAGACATAGCTCATACTGCTGGTGATAATCCCGAGCTTTGATGAGCCCATTTCCACCCGGTTCAGGTCAGAGGTTTCCAAGTCCTCCGCCAGCCTTTCAAGGCGGTCAATCACGATGGGATGGCGTACGCGCGCATGGCCGGGCACCATCACATTCTTGGACACCTCGGCGTTAAAGGGTTTATCCTCCGGCGTGATCCGCTCACTGACCAATACGGGGCTGCGGGTGTGGGATATGCGGGTTGTACTGCGGACGATGACCGGGGTGTCATATTTTTCGCTGATGTCAAAGGCGACCTTGGTAAAATCCAGAGCCTCCTGCGCATCGGATGGTTCCAGAACCGGCACCTGGGCAAAGCGGCCAAACAGACGGGTATCCTGCTCATTCTGGGACGAATGAATACCCGGATCATCACAGACGATCATCACTAAGCCGCCGTGAACCCCTATATAAGATTGAGACATCAGCGCGTCGGACGCCACGTTAAGGCCCACATGTTTCATCATGCTGATGGCCCGGACCCCGGCAAAAGAGGCCCCGATGGCCACATCAAGGGCGACCTTCTCATTGGTAGACCATTGGGCATATACGTCCCCCACCGGATAATGGGCCATATTTTCCATAATTTCCGTACTTGGCGTGCCGGGATAGGCGGCGGCCACCTTGACCCCGGCCTCCCACGCGCCCCGTGCAATGGCCTCATTACCCGTCATCTGATGGGTTATGCCTGTCTTGATCGCCGTTGGCGATGCCTGTTCAGCCTTGGAACTCATGCCCGTCTCCCGTTTGTCGTGATACATAAATTTAAATAAAATCTGACAAAATGTATCATATTTAAGATTTTTGGCAAGCAGAAAACATCTGATTCAACGTAATACAGGAAATAAAACATTCAATATATGTATTGAAAAGAAAGAAAATTCCTCGAACGACCGGTTAACTAATTGTTTCCCCTTGGTTTTATTAACCTTGGGAAAAAATAGCTTAACATCTAAAACAATAATAAAAACAATGGATTATACCTATTCCCCCTTGACATAAATCAATCCGGGCGGGCACTATATACCCTATAAGTCGCGTTCATAACTCAAAACACAGGAATTTTTCCGACTCATGCCACCTGCTGCTGCCCGCCCAACGGACAATGATGCTTTCTCACCCCTGCTGATGGCGGGGCTTTTGCTCCGACCCTTGCCCAAGGCACCACTGAACCGCCTGCTCCGTCATATGGCGGGTCATATTCAGAAAAACCATCCGGCCATTCTGGAGCGGCTGGCCCCTCTTGCCGGGACCGAATTTTTGATCTGTCCCACAGACCTGCCCCATGATATGCGGATGATTATCGGCACCGGACAAGTGGATTGCCGGATTGAGGATGACATCAAGGCCCCCGCTGATGTGACCATCTCCGGCCCCTTTCTGTCATTGATGGATATGATGGACGGCCGGATAGACGGTGATGCCCTGTTTTTCTCCCGCAGCCTATCGGTTGAGGGGGATACGGAAGCCCTGCTGACCCTGCGCAATGCCATGGACAGCGAGGATATTGACCTGCGCCAGGAAATCCTGACCAGTCTGGGGCCGTTAAAAACCCCGGCCGCCGCCCTGCTGAACATCAC
Organism: Alphaproteobacteria bacterium; assembly: GCA_013152755.1. GTDB lineage: Bacteria > Pseudomonadota > Alphaproteobacteria > Sphingomonadales > Emcibacteraceae > Paremcibacter. The sequence goes on along the minus strand of JAADFR010000012.1, from coordinate 6,466 downwards.
GGGCCGCCTCTATCACGGGCTATCCCGGGATATGAGCCATATCCGCCGCGCGGCCACCGCTTCCCTAGCCCGTCGCTGTGATGCGCTGACACAGGAAAACCAGGAATTGGCCCGGAAAACCGCGGAGCTGGAGAAAAAACTCACCAAAACCCAAAACAGACTACAAGTTCTCAACCGAAAGATACCGTCATGACCAAGCTGGAACTGGTTTGCCCCGCTGGCACCCCGGCGGCCTTGCGCATTGCGGTGGATTCAGGGGCCGATGCGGTCTATATGGGCTTTCGCGATGAAACAAATGCCCGCAATTTTCCGGGGTTGAATTTCTCCGTGGAGGAGTTGGCCGAAGCTCTGGATTATGCCCATACCAGAGGGGCCAAAGTCCTGTTGGCGGTCAATACCTATGCCAAGGCCGGGAACGGCGATCCATGGATTCGCGCGGTGGATAATGCGGCGCGCCTGAAGGTTGATGCCATTATTATGGCGGATATAGGCCTTTTGGCCTATGCCAAAGAGACTCATCCGGATTTACGCCTGCATCTGTCGGTACAGGCATCGGCCTCCAACCCGGCGGCAATAAATCATTATGTGCAGGAATTCGGCATCCGGCGGGTGGTCCTGCCCCGGGTACTGACCCTGCCAGAGATTCGCCGTATCAATGAACGCATTGACATCAAAACCGAGGTCTTTGCCTTTGGCGGCATGTGCCCCATGGCCGAGGGTCGGTGCAGTCTGTCCAGCTATATCACCGGCAAATCGCCCAATATGAACGGGGTCTGCTCCCCGGCCAGCCATGTGACTTACGTGCAAAGCGGCGCAGACCTTAAAACCAATCTGGCGGGCTTTACCATCAACACATTCGGCCCAAATGAGCAGGCGGGCTATCCCACCCTGTGCAAAGGCCGTTTTGCCGCCGGCGGCGAGGTTGGCTATCTGTTTGAGGAACCCACCAGCCTGAATGTGACCGGCATATTGCCGGAGCTGATGGATGCGGGGGTCAGCGCGCTTAAGATCGAAGGCCGCCAGCGCAGCAAGGCTTATGTGCGCGAGGTGGTCCGGAATTTCCGTGCCGCCATTGACGCCGCCGCACGCGGCGAGCGCCTGGAAATCAATATGGATGGCCTGTCCGAGGGCGGCCAGAACACCACCGGAGCCTATGACAAAAAATGGATGTGACGCAAAAATCAGGCCTGTCCCTCGGGCCGTTGCTGTTTAACTGGGACGGGGATAAAACCCGTGATTTTTATTTTGCCATCGCCGATGAAGCGCCGGTGAATCATGTTTATCTTGGCGAAGTTGTCTGCGCCAAACGGCTTGCAGGCAAAGATTACCTGCCGGAGGTCATTGAACGGCTGGAACGGGCGGGAAAGACGGTCATTCTGTCGGGGCTAATGCTGGTTCTGGATGATCGGGATATGACCATCACAAATGATCTGGCCACCATGGGCCGTGATTATCTGGTGGAAGCCAATGACATGTCTCTGGTCAGCCAGTTGCGCGGCCAAAATCACGCCATCGGGCCATTTATTAATATCTATAACGAGGCCAGCCTGAAATATTATGAAGATGGCGGCGCCAGCCGTATTTCTTTACCTCCGGAATTACCCGCCGCCTCGCTCCGCGCCTTGGCCCATGTCGCCACATCCGCATTGGAAGTACAGGTCTTTGGCCGCCTGCCGCTGGCCATTTCCGCGCGCTGTTATCATGCCCGCGCCCATAAGCTCCATAAAGATGGCTGTCAGTATATTTGCGACCGGGACCCGGATGGCCGGGCGGTGGATACCATGGACGGACAGCCGTTTCTGGCCATTAACGGCCTGCAAACCCTGTCCCACAGCTATATCAATCTGTCGGCAGAGTTGCCGGCGTTACAGGAAATGGGTATCCATAATTTCCGCCTGTCACCCCATGATGTGGATATGGTTAAGGTCTGCACCATTTTTCGGGACAGGCTCGAGGGTAAGATTGATCTGGCAGAAGCAAATGACATTTTGGAAGCGGAAGTGTTTGCCATAGAATTCTCAAACGGCTATTATCACGGCGAAGCCGGGCGTATGCAGATCGGCACTTGATGACAGGCTAAAAACAGGGCACCCGCCATATGGATTCGTATACAAAACTTCTGAATGGCTATGCCAAATTTCGTGATCAGTATCTGGCCAAAGAGAATGACATCTGGCGCGATTGGGCCAAAGACGGGCAAAACCCCAAGGTCATGTTCATCGCCTGTAGCGACAGCCGGGTCAATCCGGTGATCCTCACTCATTCGGGTCTGGGCGAGATATTTATCGTCAATAATGTGGCCAACCTTGTCCCGCCCTATAAAAAAGACGATGAAACCTATCACGGCACCAGCGCGGCCATTGAATTTGCCGTCACCCAGTTAAAAGTGGAACATATCATCATCATGGGCCATAGCGGCTGCGGCGGAATCCGCGCCCTGATCGCCGACCATGACACGGACAAAGACCCGGAGGCCAATTTCAGCTTTATCCGCCCATGGATGAAAATCGTTGATGAGGCCGCCGAATTTACGGCGGTGGAAAAGGAAAATTCATCCATCGAAGTCCTCGCCGCCACCTGTGAGCGGCGGGCAAGTCTGATTTCCCTCAATAATCTGATGGGGTTCCCGTGGGTCCATGAGGCCCTGCTGGCCGAGACTCTACAGGTCCACGCGTGGCATTTCGACATCGGCAGCGGCACTATCGAGGCCTATAATACGGATACGGAACAGTTTGAAGATCTGGTTTAGGATCGCCCTTAACCACCAGACCCATTGCCAAGATTATTGATTATCCTGACAACGGAATCACCAATGCCATCAACGGCTTGTTTTGCCGCAATTGCAGATAATCCCGCCAATAGAACAACGCCGCCCGCAATATACCATCCTGTATTGCTGCCCTTTTTTTCCTCCTGACCGTCACCCTCGGCATCCTCAACCGCCATAAGGACACCATCCTTATAAACAAACATAGGTTGGCCCACCAAGGACAGGCCTTTAAAACCATTTTCCGAGAAATTCAAGGACATGATTTCAGCATTAAAACTTTGCCGCACAGCCACCCGGCCATAATGGTTCCAGCCTGCCCCCTCATTAAATTCCCGGCGCAAACTAAGTTGCAGGCCGTATTTAACCCGGTCCTCTGATCTTTTGGTTGGCCCAAACGGGATAGTAAGACGGAACCCGGCGTTGACACTGCTACGCATTCCATAACGATCATTAACCGCCGAAAATTGACCCTCATAAGCCCGAAGTGGTAGGGCCGTGAAGGATAAAATAAGTAGTATAACGGAAGTAAATCTTATGAAACGCGTGATAATATTTTTCATTTTTATTCCCCTATCTCTCACGTAGATAGCGGTAGCCTATCACATAGGTCCGGGCAAACAATAAAAAAGAGGGCCGCCACCCCTCGACAATCGTCACCCTGAACTTGTTTCAGGGCCCATATGTCCCCTGATTCAATGCTGAACAGGCGGAGCCCGGAATGGACCATATTTCCCTAAAAGCCGTATTTCGCGCCAAGCTCTTTGTCTTTGGTGGCGACGATTTTGGCGAGGTCCACAATGACCTTGGCCTGCTTCCAGGTGGCGTCATCCTGCATCTTGCCATCTATCATCACCGCCCCGGTCCCGTCCGGCATGGCGGCGAGAATTTTCTTGGCAAACAAAACCTCTTCCACATCGGGACTAAAGACCTTTTTGGCAATCTCAATCTGTTTGGGATGCAGGGACCAGGCCCCCATACAGCCCATAAGGAAAGCATTGCGGAATTGGGCCTCACAGGCCGCATCATCGGAAAAATCGCCGAACGGACCGTAAAAGGCTTTCAGGCCATATGACATACAGGCATCAACCATTTTGGCGACGGTGAAATGCCACAGATCTTGCTGGTAAAAGGCGCGGGGGCCGTCCTCACCTTTGTCATCTTCCAGCACGCCGTAAGAGGGGTGACCGCCGCCCACCCGGGTGGTCTTCATCCCGCGTGAGGCGGCAAGATCAGCGGGGCCGAGGCTCATGCCATGCATGCGCGGGCTGGCAGCGGCGATTTCTTCCACATTATTTACCCCTTGCGCAGTTTCCAATATGGCGTGAATCATAATCGGGCGGGTGATCTTATGGCGCGATTCAAGCTGGGCAAGCAATTGATCCAGATAATGAATGTCCCATGGTCCCTCCACCTTGGGCAGCATGATCACATCCAGCTTGTTGCCAATGCGCGAGACTATTTCCGTCACATCGTCCAGAAACCACGGGCTGTTCAGGCAGTTAACCCGTGTCCACAGGCCGGTGCTGCCAAAATCATTCTGTTCAGCAACTTCGATAAATCCGGCGCGGGCGTCTTCCTTGGCGTCCATGGGGATGGCGTCCTCAAGATTACCCAGAATCACATCGACCTTGCCGATCATAGCGGGGATTTTGGCGCGCATTTTCTCTACCTGCGGCGGGAAAAAGTGAATCATGCGCTCCAATGCCACGGGAATTTCCCGGAAGGGCGCAGGGGCCCCGATGGATAGGGGTTTAAAAAAATCCTTGGGGGTTTTTCTCATGTTTTTCACTCCTGCTAGCTTTTATGGGTCATTTTGACAATAATCTAACAAATTAATTGGTATTTTCCACCATAAAATTTTGCAGGTGCGAGAAAAATTGAAATAATATTTATATTACAAGTAATTAAACATTATTGCACCACAGCAAAATTCTGAGCGTATATATTTTTATTGCCCAAAAACCCGGTTCGGCATAGGCTGTCGGAAAACATGTAGGATTACTGGTTAACGTGACAGAGAAAACAGCAGACATCATCATCATTGGCGGCGGCATTGCCGGGGCGTCCGCCGGTTATGAGCTGTGCAAAGAGGCAAAAGTCATAATTCTTGAGAAAGAGGCTGTGCCCGCCTATCACACCACCGGGCGTTCCTCTGCTATTTTTCAATTGGGCTATAACAAGGGCGATCCCCTGCTGAATATTCTGGTGCGGGCCAGTGCGAATTTTCTCTATCACCCGCCTGCGGGTTTTACCGATCATCCGCTGCTCACCCCCCGGCCCATGATTCATATTGCCACAAAGGATAATCAGGCGATTCTGGATGATCTTGAGGCCCGGCTGGACGCTATTGATGTGCCTTCCGCCTTCATTGACGGGGGCGACCTGTTGCCCATATTGTCTGAGGACTATCGGGGCCGGGCTTTACAGGAATATGGTGCGGCAGATATTGATGTGAATGCCCTGCATCAAGGCTATTTGCGGGCGATCCGGGCCGCTGGCGGTGAGGTTATCACCAAGGCCGAGGTTCTGGGGCTTCAAAGACATGAAGGCTGGCAGGTGAGAAGCAGCAAAGGCCTGTTCACGGCCCCCATTGTGATCAATGCCGCCGGGGCATGGGTGGATCAGATTGCCGCGATGGCCGATGTTACGCCGATAAATATCCAGCCCCTGCGCCGGACGGTCATTCTGTCTCCCTTATCGGATGGGGAGAATTGTGATGATTGGCCTGTGATTATGGGGGCGGCAGAAGGCTATTACTTCAAGCCGGATTCCGGCAAAATCCTGATGACGCCGGGGGATGCCACCTGCGTTGCCCCATCCGATGTTCAGCCTGAGGAAATAGATATTGCCTACGGTGCCCATTATCTGTCACAGGCGACCAACCTGCGTGTTGACCGCATCGACCGGAGCTGGGCGGGTTTGCGTAATCATGTGACCGATGGTCATCCGGTGGCGGGTTTCGATCCGGACGTGCCCGGTTTTTTCTGGCTTGCGGGTCAGGGCGGATTTGGCATTAAAACTGCCCCCGCCATGGGCCGCCTGACTGCCGCCCTGATCAAAGGGTGCGGCCTGCCGCAGGATATGCGTGATCTGGGCCTTACGGCAGATCAGGTTTCCGTTGAGCGGTTACATAACCACATCATAGAAAATAAAGCCCACGCCTAAGGGCACCGCAAAGCGCACCAGCAGGAACCAGATTTTAAAGATCACCGAATCGCCGAGGCCCATTTCCTCTAATGTGACCGACCGTTTAACGGACCAGCCCACAAAAACGGACACCAAAAGCCCGTTCAGCAACATAAAGACATTGGCCGACAGGAATTCGATAATATCCGAGATGGTTTTACCCTCAAACATGGGCAGGAAACTCAGGGGGTGCAGATCGCTCAGGACATTGTTGGACAGGGCGACAAAAACCCCGACCACCCACAGCACCGCGCCGCAATAGATGGCGGCTCTTGCCCGCTTGAATTTACCGTCTTCGGACAATTCTGCCACCATAGGCTCCAGCAGGGAAATGGTTGAGGTAATGGCGGCAAAGGCCAGCAATAAAAAGAACATGACACCGAATAATTGCCCGATACCGCCCATGTCATTGAAAACGATGGGCAGGGTGACAAAGACCAGTCCCGGCCCGGCGGCATGATCTACCCCGAAGGCAAAGACAATGGGGAAGATGGCAAAGCCAGCCAGCAA
>JAADFR010000011.1 GCA_013152755.1 Alphaproteobacteria bacterium | reverse complement strand
TCCACCACTTCATCAAGGGTAAGTTCCCCACTATGCTGAAGGCGGATGGAGACATCACGGGGGTCGCCAAATTCCTGTACGCTGACGTCACCCATATTCAGGTCGCTCATGGCCTGACGGATTTTCCCAATATCAGCAGGCGCTTCTGTGCCGACCTCGATCATGATCCCGCCTTCGAAATCAATGCCGTAATTCAAGCCCTTGGTGAAATAAAAACCAAACGAAGCGATAATCATCACGACAGATAACACATAGGCGATTTTGCGGTAAGCGATGAATTCGATATGAGTATCATCTGGAACCATTTTTAATAGCATGTCAAAGGTTCCTTATATCTTCAATGTGGTTGGGCGTTTGCGGACGGCCCAAGCAGAAATTATCATTTTTGATAGGCTCACCGCTGTAAACATGGAGGTGGCTATCCCAATGGCGAGCGTGACCGCGAAACCCTTGATGGGCCCAGAGCCAAACTGAAACAAAATCAGTGCAGCAATGAATGTGGTTACATTAGCATCCACGATGGTGCTGAACGCTTTTTCATAACCCGTTCCCAATGCGGAAAGGGCTTTTTTACCGCTCTTGAATTCCTCACGCACTCGTTCAAAAATCAAAACATTGGCATCCACAGCCATTCCGACGGTCAGAACAATCCCGGCCACCCCCGGCATGGTCAATGTGGCCCCCAGTGTAGATAACAGCCCAAACATCAGGCCGATATTAATCATAAGAGCAAAATTAGCCACCAAGCCAAACATACCATATGTGAGCGTGATATAGACCATCACCGCCAAAAGCCCGATAATGGCGGCCACCTTACCAGCCTCAATATTATCGGAACCAAGGTCCGGTCCGACGGTTCTTTCCTCAACCACAGTAAGCCGGGCGGGCAAAGCCCCTGCCCTCAGCAATAGGCCTAGTTCGCTGGCGCTTTCTATCGTGAAATTACCTGTAATGATCCCCGACCCGCCTAAAATTGCACTTTGAATATTGGGCGCGCTGATAACCACATTATCCAGAATGATCGCGAATTGCCGGCCTACATTCTTACGGGTGACATCGGCAAATCTCTTGCCGCCTTTGTTATCAAAACGAAAGCTGACCACCGGACGATTGTCTCGGTCATAAGCCTGTCCCGCATCAACCAGATTCTCCCCGGTCAGGATTTTACGTCTGCTGACCACGATGCTTTCCGGCAAGCCTTTACCGCGTTCGCTTTCCGCCATGGGAAAACGCTCATAGCCCGGCGGAACTCTGTCTCCCGGCCCTACAGCACTATTGACCAGTTGAAAGGTCAGTTTTGCTGTCTTGCCAATGATTTTTTTCAGTTTTTGAGGGTCATCAAATCCTGGCACCTGTACCAGAATACGGCCTGTGCCCTGTTTCTGGATATTAGGTTCGGTGGTCCCCATGCCATCAATACGCCGCCGGATGACCTCAATGGACTGGGTGATCACATCATTGGACCGCATGACCAGACCTTCTTCAGTCAGGTTAACCACGATCGTGCCGTTATCGGCCACATGATATTCAATGTCCGGCACCCCACCTCCTGTCAGGGAGGCCCCAAGAAGTTCAACTGTATCCCCTATAACATCCATCGCTTTTTCAGTCTGACTTTTATCGGTCAAATTGATATGAATACTGTTATTTCGCAAAGAACTGCGCAATACGATCTTTTCGGCGCGCAGGGCATCCCGAATTTCCCCGCGCTTGCTTTCCAGCTTTTCTTTCCTGACCTCTGTCAGGTCGGCTTCCATCAACAGATGGACACCGCCCTGTAGGTCAAGCCCCAAAGTCACGCGGCTGTGTGGTAAAAAATCCGGATAGTTTTTTAACTGTTCATCGCTGAGAAAATTCGGCACAGCGGCCAAAATGCCCATCACGGATAACAGACAGATCAGGATAACTTTCCATCGGGGATATTCAAGCATGTTACGGGTCCGATTATTTCTTGTCGACGGTATCGTTAGCCGGGGCGGGTTTCCCCATTACCGTGGTGATGGTAGAGCGGATCACCTTGACCTTTACCCCTGATGAAATTTCAATTTCAACTTCATTGTCATCAATCACCTTTGATACTTTGGCAATAATCCCACCCTGGGTGATCACATTGTCACCGCGCCGCAGAGCCGCCACCATGGCCTTATGTTCTTTGGCCCGTTTTTGCTGTGGCCGGATCATCAGAAAATAAAACACTCCGATGATCAAAATGAAAGGCAGGAATTGCATGAATGCACTTGGTTCCCCCGCGCCACCGGTGGCCTGGGCAAAAGCTTCTGATATAAACATTATTTTTTCCTCCGAAACACATAAAGGCGGCACTATACAGGCCACAGATTTTTTTTCAACTTCAATGGCATATAGGCAGGATATGACATAAAAACAAGGCCGAATATGTTTATATTAGTCTTTTCATGTGGTAATGAGATAATCATGGCAATAAAAATCAATGAAGACAGCATAAAACGCATCGCGGAGGCTCTGGAAAGATTGGCCCCGACCGATCAAAAGAAACCACGTCCAGAGGGAGCAGATGCCTTTGTATGGGCAATAGAACCAGATCGGCTACTGTCAATCATAGACGTAAATCACATTGACCTTAATCTGTTAAAAGGCATTGATCATGTTCGGGACATTCTGATTCAAAATACCCGGCAGTTTGCCGATGGTTTTCCGGCCAATAATGCCCTGCTCTGGGGCGCGCGGGGCATGGGGAAAAGCTCTTTGGTCAAGGCAGTTCACGAGGAAGTACGGACAGCAGATGGGTCTAAACTGGCCTTGATAGAAATTCACCGGGAGGATATTCCAACCCTGCCCCGCCTTCTGGACTGTCTGCGCGCAACAGACCGGCGAATAATTCTTTTTTGTGATGACCTGTCGTTTGACCTTGAGGACAGCAGTTATAAATCCCTGAAAGCAGTTTTGGAAGGCGGTATAGAGGGGCGTCCTGAAAATGTAATTTTTTACGCCACGTCTAATCGCCGTCACCTTATGCCCCGCGAAATGATTGAAAATGAACGCTCTACCACAATCAATCCCGCCGAATCAGTTGAGGAAAAAGTATCTCTCTCTGATCGTTTCGGGCTGTGGCTGGGGTTTCATGGCTGCAGTCAGGATGACTATCTGTCCATGATTTATGGTTATATGGATCATTATAAGATTGATCTGGACCGGGATGATATACGCGCAAAAGCCCTGGAATGGTCCCGCACGAGAGGGGCAAGATCCGGTCGCGTTGCCTGGCAATTCATACAGGATATGGCCGGGCAGATGAGAATCAGGCTAACTTAAATATTTAACCGGATTGACCGCCCGTGCGCCTTTACGCATTTCGAAATGGAGCTGAGGGCGGCTTACCCCGCCGGATGAACCAACGCGGGCAATGGCCTGTCCCCGCTTAACTGATTGGCCTTTTTTAATCAGAATCACCGAATTATGGGCATAGGCCGTAATCCAGCCGTTGCTGTGGCGGAGCAGTATCAATTGCCCGAACCCCTTTATCTTGCGCCCCGCATGAACCACAACCCCGCTTTCCGCCGCCCGGACGTAACTGCCTGTCTTGGCGGCTATATTGATACCGTCATTGTGATAGCCCTTGGCCTTTGGACCGTAAGAGGACAATAACGGCCCCTTCACCGGCCACATAAAGCCCTTGCCGCTTCGTGGCGGTGGCGGGGGAAGTGCAGCGCGGCGGGTCCGTGGTACTATTCCACCCGGCACTTTCAATTTTTGGCCAATGGACAGAATAAAGGGACGTTTCAAACGGTTCAGACGGGCAAAGCTGGTCATATCCACCCGGTATTTCCGGGACAGGCTATATATAGTCTCTCCCTTTTGGACCACATGGTGGCCTGTGCCCGAACTTTTCAGTTTTTGCCCAGGATAGAGCAGATAAGGCGGTTTCAGGTGGTTGGCCCGTATGATTTCACGGACCGTGACGTCATGACGCCGCGACAGGGCATAAATAGTATCCCCCTTGCGAACCTTGATCGTGCCTGTAGATTGCCTGAGAGGTACTTTAGAAACGGGTTTGTCTTTTGGAAGCAACACACGTTTGGTCTTCTGTTTTGGTAAACTGTTTTTATAGCCACTGTTGTAACTATGTCCCACCTGACAGGCTGATAAAAAGCCTGTGATGCCCAAAACGATGATTAACTTTATGACCAGCCCATATGTCTTCATGGAATGCAGTGTAAAAAGACTATGGGTCAAGATCAACTTTATTCACGATTCATGGACAATACCGGGCAGCATAGGGACGAATTTAACCGGTAATAAATTCTCCTGAATATAGTCATCGCCCTTGCGGGTTATGCGTATGATATGCTGGGTTTCAGTCTGGGCCCCGACCGGAATGACCATGATCCCTCCCTCTTTCAACTGTTCCAACAGTTTTGACGGAATTTCTTCCGATGCCGCCGTGACCATAATCCGGTCAAAGGGGGCTTGTTCCGGCCAGCCCTTCATGCCATTGCCAAACAGCGTGGTAATGTTGAAAATATTCAGCTTTTTAAAGATCGCTTCCGCCCCATTCAACAGGGGTAAATGCCGTTCAATGGTAAACAGGCGGCGGCATAACCCGGCCAGCACCACGGCCTGATACCCGGACCCTGTACCCACTTCCAGAACCTTATGTTTTTTGGTTAATTTCAGGCATTGGGTCATATAGGCCACAATATAGGGCTGGCTTATGGTCTGGCCGCTGTCAATGGGCAATGCCGCATTTTCATAGGCCTGACGGCGCAGGGCGCGCGGGATAAAATCCTCCCGGGGAATCGAGTTTATAACGGACAGGATGGCCTCATCCTCAATACCCAGTGATCTGAGTTCGTCTAGTAGCTGGGCTTTTTTCTCTGCTAACGTCCGTTTCACGAAAAGTCTTTATCCATTTTATCTGAAATAGTTATGAGAGAATCTTCATGTGTAAGGTCAAGATGCAACGGCGTCACGGAAATATAGCCGTCCCGTACAGCCGCAAGGTCTGTCCCCCGTGCAGGCGTACCATATTCCCGGCGAAATCCAATCCAGTAGTAATCACTGCCCCGGGGATCCTGACATTGTTCAATGAATAATTCTGATTCATCCCGAAAGCCCTGATGAGTGGTCCGCACCCCTTTAACCCGGTCCGGATAGAGCGGAAAATTCACATTGATAAAAACGCCATTTTTCCAGGGAATAGAGATGATGTCTTTGATAACCTGCGCCCCATGGTCCCGCGCCACCTGAAACAAGTCACCTGCGTAGTCTCTGGCCACTTCCTGACTGAAACCGATGGACGGAATGCCGCAGATTGTCCCCTCCATTGCCGCTGAAATGGTGCCGGAATAGGTCATATCCTCGGCCAAGTTCACCCCCCGGTTAATGCCAGACAGCAATAACGTGGGCTTTTCCGGCATGATCATATGACACGCCATCATCACGCAATCGGTGGGCGTTCCCTTGACGGAGAAATATTTCTCCTCAATTTGGCGGTAACGCACTGGTTCATGTAAGGACAGGGCATGGCCCTTACCGCTTTGCTCCTCTGAGGGGGCGATAATCCAGACATCATCGCTGATGGTGCGCGCGATCTCTGCCAATAGCATCAGGCCGGGAGCATTATAGCCATCGTCATTGGTGATTAATATCCGTTCCGATATTTTACCGGTCATGGCCTGTCAATCCGGGCCTGTCCGCGCATATAGGGCCGTAAAACATCCGGAATGATGATCGACCCATCTTCCTGTTGATAATTTTCCAACACCGCCACCAGCGTGCGCCCCACCGCAAGGCCGGAGCCATTCAAGGTATGGACGAAACGTGTTTTCTTTTCCCCGGCGGGCCGACAACGGCTGTTCATGCGCCGGGCCTGAAAATCACCGGTATTGGAACAGCTTGAAATCTCCCGATACATATTCTGTCCCGGCAGCCAGACCTCAAGATCATAGGTTTTCCGGGCGGCGAACCCCATGTCACCGGTGCATAGGGCAAGTACACGGTAAGCCAGACCGAGCCGTTGCAAAATCTGTTCAGCGGCCCCGGTCATACGCTCAAGCTCATCTTGACTTTGTTCCGGTGTGGTGATGCTGACCAGTTCCACCTTGTTAAACTGATGCAGGCGGATCATGCCGCGCGTATCCCGCCCCGCAGACCCTGCTTCTGAGCGAAAACACTGACTTAACGTGGTGAAACGCAAGGGCAGTTTTTCTTCTTCCAGAATATCCTCACGGACAATATTGGTTAGCGGCACCTCTCCGGTCGGGATCATATAATGGCCGGTTGTGGCCTTGAACAGATCTTCCTCAAACTTGGGCAACTGGCTGGTGCCATAGAGGGCATGATCCCGCACCAAGAGCGGAACGCTAGTTTCCGTATAGCCAAATTCCGTGGTATGGACATCCAGCATAAAGGCGGACAAGGCCCGCTCCAGCCGCGCCAGATCAGCTTTCAGGATAACGAAGCGCGCCCCGGACATGCGGGCCGCCCCCTCAAAATCCATCTGACCAAGATCTTCGCCCAGATCAAAATGCTGTTTCGGGGTGAAGTCAAAGCTCGGAATATCACCCCATTTACGGATTTCAAGATTATCCTCTTCGCCGTCCCCGTCAGGCACATCATCGGCAGGAATATTATCCAGACGGCACATTTTTTGGATTAGCTCATCTGAAACCAGCCGAACCTCATCTTCCAACTCGGCCATACGTTTTTTCAGGTCGGCAACTTCACGGATTAAGCCATCGGCATCGCCGCCTGATGCCTTAGCCTGACCAATCGCTTTGGAGGCCACGTTACGGCGGGACTGACATTCCTGTAATTCGGTTTTCTTTTGCCGCAGGCTGGTATCAAGGGCGATTAAATCCGCAGACTGCGGCGCAATCCCCCGCCGCCTCCAGCCCTTATCAAAGGTTTCAGGATTTTCCCGAATAGCCTTGATGTCAAACATTGCTTTTGTCCTTAATGGTTAAGCGAATAAATATGATAGAGATTTCATAAAGAATAAGGATGGGAATGCCCAGCCCGATCTGGCTAATAGGGTCAGGCGGTGTCATGATAGCGGCAAAGGCAAAGGCCCCGACAACCATATATTTCCGTTTCGCGGCCAGTCCGTCTGCGGTAACAATTCCGACCCGTGCCAAAAGCACAAGTAGAATAGGCAATTGAAAACTGATCCCGAAGGCGAGAATCAATAGCATCACAAGGGACCAATATTCCTTAACCGTGGGCAACAGCTCAATGGACAGCACCCCCGCCAGATGTTCCTTGTTAACACCAATGGCGTCACCTACACCCACCTGAAAGGACATAAAGAAATTCCACGCATTAGGGATCACCAGATAATAAGCCAGTGCCGCGCCAAGAGCGAACAAAATAGGCGTGCCTATCAGGAAAGGCAGGAAAGCTTTCTTCTCATTTCCGTAAAGACCGGGCGCAACAAATTTCCATATCTGAATTGAGATCAGTGGAAAGGTAACGCAGAAAGCGGTGAAAAAAGATATTTTCAGATAGACAAAAAAGGCCTCATGCATGCCCGTATAAATCATTTTGGCTTCCTGACCATATTTTGCCGATACATCGACAAAAGGCTGGGCCAGAAACATATATATTTCTTCGTTAAAATAGAAACTAACCATAAAAGCGATAACGATATATACCGCGATCCAGATCAATCGCCGCCGAAGCTCAATCAGATGTTCGATCAGCGGTGCGGAACTGCTTTCGATGATTTCCTTGTCTTTGCTGTCGCTCATGACGAATCCTTTGGCCCGTCATCTTTGGCCTCCGGCGTGATGTCCGGCGTTACATCATCGTCATCAAGAGGGATATTCCCGGCTTCATTCAGCTTGCGGGTCACCTCTTCAAGTTCCACCTCATCGGCCATCTGTTTTACACTGGTTTGGAATTCATTGCCCATAGCCCGGATTTTAGCGACAAACCGGCCAATGCTACGCAACAGCCTCGGCAAATCTCTCGGCCCGACCACGATGATTGCCAGAACGACAATCACGAACATTTCTATCATGCCTATATCGAACATGCTTTGTCCCTGGGGTCAGGTTAACTCTTTGACTTTTTAGGTTTTTTATCATTGACGGCAGTTTCAGTCTTCTGCTCGATAATCTTGGGCTCCTCAGGGGCGGCCACATCCGTATCTTCTTCGGACAAGCCTTTTTTAAAGCTTTTGATACCCTTTGCCACATCCCCCATAAGGTCGGAAATTTTGCCCCGGCCAAAGAGCAAGACAAATAACAAAACAACGATGGCAATTTGCCAGAAACTTAAACCCATTTAAATTCTCCCAATGCAAAATATTTATTTCATCTAAACCAATTGCATCATAAGCATTAGAGGTGAAAAACACTTGATGAAAATCAACGAATTTGCCTGCGAAAGCAACATAAAAAATATTTATTCTGCTGACGGCCCCTGATCATCTGTTTTTTCGTCTTCCGAACCCGGTAATTCCGGCTGTTCTTCGGTGGGTTTCTGGTCATCCAGAAGGTTCAGACGCGATGTATTCACATTCTCCAGAAATCCGGCGGCTTTCAATTCCGCAAGGCCCGGCAGGTCTTTGACGCTATTCAGGCCGAAATGGACCAGAAAATGATCAGACGTTCCATAGGTCATGGGCCTACCCGGCGTTCTGCGCCGCCCCATGGGCCTGACCCATCTGGCTTCCATGAGAACATCAAGTATGCCTTTGCTTAAAGATACGCCGCGCACCTCCTCTACCTCGGCCCGGGTGACCGGCTGATGATAGGCTATGATGGCCAGCGTTTCCACAGCGGCCCGGGACAAGCGTTTTTCTTCCTCTACCTCTTTACGTAGCAGGAAGGCAAGATCCGGGGCGGTCTGGAACATCCATTTCCCGGCAACCTCCACAAGGTTAACCCCCCGGCCCTGATATTGTTCCTGTAAATCGCTCAGCAGTTCGGTGATCTTTGCCCCTTCTGGCAGGCAATCGGCAAGCGCGATAGAGGATAGAGGTTTGTCGCTGGCAAATAACAGGGCTTCAATTATTCTGATCTGTTCTATGATTTCCATCAGTCTGACCTGTCCGTTTTTCTGATAAATAAAGGGCCAAAGGTTTGTTTCTGGACAATTTCCGCCTTTCCCTGCCGGGCCATTTCAAGGGAGGCTGTAAAAAGGCTCGCCTTTGCTGAGCGGCTCATTGCCGCCCCCCCCACATTATCGGGCATGAACTGAAAAAGATCCGTCCAGTCAATGGCCGTGCCAATGAGATTGCGCAAATGGTCAAGTGCCTGGTCCAGCGTATAGACATCGCGCTTATGGATACGTATATCGGCGATGGATTTTCGGGTTTTATGATCCGCATAGGCCCGCAGAATGTCATAGAGGCTCAGGTCAAAGGTGGCGTTCTTGGTGACGATCACGGATTCCGGTTTGCCCCGGGCAAAAACATCCCTTTTGAGCTGGTTGCGTGACATAAGCATGGCGGACACGTCCCGGATGGCACTTAACCGTTGCAACTGATAGGTCAGGCGGGCGGCCATTTCCTCGGCGGACAATTCATCTTCGGCGGTTTCTTCTGGCAGAAGCAGACGCGATTTCAGGTAAGCGAGCCATGCGGCCATGACCAGATAGTCAGCGGCTTTTTCCAGTTTTTGAACCTTGGCTTCGGCAACAAATTCCAGAAATTGCTGAACCAGTTCCAGAATGGAAATCTGTTTCAGGTCAACTTTTTGCGTCCGGGCCAGAGAGAGCAACACATCCAGCGGGCCTTCAAAGCCCTCTATATCCAGAATAAGCCGATGTTCATCATCCCCTGTCACCGGGCGACTATCATCAAAAATTGAATGTTGTTCCGTCATCCTGTTTATCCCGAAGGCAGGGGTTAATGGGGGGCGATCAGCACCGCCAACTGCTTAATAAGGTTCATGACTGGCTCAAGGATAGCCCATAAAATATTAAAATTCATACCAAATTGTTGCCCCAATGCGGGTAATAGAAACAGGCCAATGATGATAAACATTCCATAGGGCTCTAACCGTGACAAGGGCCGGGCTATTATATCGGGTAATAAGCCAACTGCAACCCTTCCCCCTTCCCCCGTCAAGGGGCGGAATGGGCAGCATATTAAAGGCGGCAAGTACGGCGTTAATCTGAATGGCGAAAAAGATATTTTTCAGGAGCCAGTCCCCGGCCATTGCCGGGAGAAACCCGACAATATGGAGTAACAAGGCCGCACAGATAACCAGCAGGATATTGGCTGCTGGCCCCGCCAAAGCCACAAGAACCATATCCCTTCGCGGATTATTAAGCCGGGAGAAATTCACCGGCACCGGCTTGGCGTAACCAAATAAAAACGGCGCCCCGCTCATCAACAGTATTATGGGCAGTAAAACTGTGCCGAAAAGGTCCACATGAACAAAGGGGTTAAAGCTGACCCGTCCCA
>JAADFR010000010.1 GCA_013152755.1 Alphaproteobacteria bacterium | reverse complement strand
TTATAGAAAGTCAACCCGGGCGTCAAGGCCGCCACATCACCCATATTATCAATGCCGGCACTTTCAATTGCCTTGGCATCGAATACGGTGATCGCCAATGGAACCTCAAGGATATTTTCCTCCATTTTACGCGATGTCACAACAATTTCTTCAAAGCCAGTCGCTTTATCATCATCATCTTCTTCCGCGTAAACAAATCCGCCGGATGCGGTGAATGCAATGGCTATGGCCACTGAACTTAATAATTTTGTTTTTCCAAACATTTTCTTCACTCCTCTATTTTTTGCTCTATTTTATTTTTATTACCTCACAAATTTTATACTTCAGTATGGGATCACCCCGTGGATGACCCCTATACCGACCCCCTCCCTACTCACTCACATCTGCATTTTCCGGCCCTACATTCAATGAGGATATATCCATCACAAAGGTAAAAAGGTCAGACATAAAATGTTCGCCTGTACTACGGGTAAAAAGCATTTTCTTTCCGTCCGGGGAGACAGAAGGAAAACCGTCAAAGCTGTCATTATATGTCAGCCGTACCGGGTCGCCGCCCTCAAGGCTCCCCAGATAAATTTCCCAGTTCATGGGATTTTCTTTTAAAGGACGGACAAAGACGTAATGCTTGCCATCCGGCGTCGGATAAGGCGCCCAGTTCATCCAGCCATCGCTGGTTTTCGGGGTCGCCTTGCCCGTCTCCGTATCGACCGTAAAGACGGTCATCGGTGTCGGGGAAATATCATGCTCGGACCGTTTCCAGGCCCGCATGGTCAATGTTTTGTTATCGGGCAGGAAAAAGGGCGCACCCTCCTGCCAGTCTTCGGTAAAGGTTAATTGATGTTCGTTGGTGCCGTCCGAATTCATCATCCAGATATCCAGCTTGCCATCAATCTGACGGGTGAAGACAATTTTGCTACCATCGGGGCTGACGGAAACCTCCGCATCATAAACGTCATTATCAGTCAGACGGCGAACATTCTTGCCGTCCAGATCAGCCATATACAGCTCGGCACCCTGTGGGTAATCGGTCTCACTGGACCAGTTACCGACCGGCATTTCCGGGTGATCCTTGGTTGATGTAAAAACCACCTGATTGCCGTCCGGCATAATGTATGAGCAGGCGTCCTGACCGTGGTCATTGATCCGCCATTTCTTTTTGCCATCGTCAGTGGTAATCCAGGTCAAGGCACCACCAGCCGCTCGCGCACTGGACGGGCGAACCGCGTCCGGATCCTGAGTCTGGGCAATGACATGGTAGCTGTCCGGCCCGTAATAGGCCTCGGCAGATTCCGGCATATTGGGAATCATCCAGATAGGTAATTCCTTGTCATTAACACTTTTTGGTGTCACCAGCGTATAGTCGGTACCTTCAGCCACCGCAGGTTTCTTTGCCTGTTCAGTCGCCTGTTCGGAACAGCCAGCCACCAGAATAATTGTCGCCAGCAAGCCATATTTCATGGATATTTTCATTTTTACTTCCTCCTTAATCAATTTGATTTTCTTTTTTCCGGGCTGATTTAACACTGATAACCGCGAAACCGATCACCGCCACCAACACAGCCGCTGATTCCAGTTTGTAATCCAGCGGGTGAATCCAGAATTCCTTAAACCAGTGCCACCGGCCCATGATCTCAATGGTGTTCCAGAAGATGATGGCTGTTGGAATGGCATAGCGCAGCGCAATGGTCACCCGTTTAAACAGCAAAAGCCGCCGGATAAGATACAGGCTCCACAGGCCGGCACCAACAAAGGAAAAATAGGTAAACCAATGATGCTCACCGAACATGGTCTCATCATAAATAAACATCAGATAAACATAGAAGAACCACAGAATACCGATGGTTTCCGCCGCTACAATATTGGCAAAATTACGGGTCAGGCCAGGAGATGGTTTGCCCACATTTATCCTGAATACCCGGTGCATCCAGCGAAAGGCATTGCACCGGGTTTCTTTGTTAAACAGAAAGAAAAGGCCGATACCCAGCAAGAACCCCACCGACCCCTGCATCAGGAAATATTCCGGCTTTGTAGAAGGATTTTCCGCACAGGCATAAGCCCATTGGCCCGGCGCACATAATGCCTTGACCCCAAAATAACGTGCGTGGAAATGTATGGAAAACTCAACCCAACCTGTCCAGAGCAAAGAGGCCCCGATAAAGCCGGCCCAGGTTCCGGCAATTTCTGTATTTTTCCTAATTCCCCATATTATAACGATCAGCCCTATCAGACCAATCACAAAAGCGGACCAATAAATACTGTTGTCAATGATAGAATAATCATCAAATCCCGGCGGAATCACAGGCGGCGTATCGAAAACAGGTGAATACCACCTTGTCCCACTACTGATTAATTTCTCCATCAGGATCATGGCTATGTGACCCAATGGCTGAAAAAACAGCACCGCCATAAAGGCAATAATGCCCACAAACGGAGGTTCCTTAAATATTTTAAGCATCGTTTCTTTCCTTTAGTTAGCCCTACTTTTCCTCTACAGACTGATCTGTAAAAAACTAAATTTCATCGTAATTTCGGCGACTTGTATCCCGTTTTTTTCCGCACATATATTGCGAAACACAGGATGACTCCATTCACCGCAGCCACCAGTAGAAATGGTGCTCCCGGCCCAATATCATCAAATAAATGTCCCCCGATCATGCTGAGCGTTAATAACCCCAGCGCGCCGCAAAAGGCAAAAACACCAAGCACGGACCCCCGGTTGTCAATGGGCGCCTCCTGCGCCACAAGAGCCTGCCCCGCCATGATGGCCGAAAACTCCCCGATCCCCAGCATCACCAATGCCAATATAGCCGATGGTGAAGTGGGGTCTTCGGTCAAGCCCACGCCTGCATACCCAATCACAGCCAGCATCATGGCAAATATCACCACCGATGTCCGATCGAACCGGTCCAGTATTATGCCAAATATAGGAGCCCATACCAGGGTCACCGCCTGTACCATACCGCCAATCCGGCCCGCATTACTGGTTGCTTCCGGGGCATCAAGACCGTTCGACATGCCCGCCTGAATAAGCCACGCAGACAGGAAGGTGCCAATCATCAACAGGTCACCGCGCGCGATAAAGCTCTCGGAATAGGCCAGGGCCAGCCGGGGGTTGCCCCGCGCCGCGCCGAAGCCTTGTTTTATTAAAATAGTAACTTTTTCTCTTTTTCTGGATTTTCCGGGTTTGCCGGGTTTCAAACCGATAAAGCAAACTGCCGCCGTCAGGACACATAGGCCCGTCGTTACCCAGAAGGTATAGGTTCCGGCCATCTCCGCCGATACACCCTTGCCGTTGAAATATTGTGGCAGCTTGCTGAGCAGGAAAATCATCATCATGGCGCCAAGGCCATTTGCCCAGCCGCTCATGGCCGCCATAAATCCGCGTGACCTGTTTTGCGGATAATCCGACAATACCGTTGCCATCATGCCACCAAGCGCCGCCGCCCCGACCCCCATGAAGGCCCGGAAAATCAACAGCATTTCATAGCTGGTCGCCAGAGGGTATAAGGCAAATCCGGCCCCGACCCACAAAAAGCCCAGAGCAAAAATTGGCCGCCGCCCAACCTTGTCGGACAGGGAGCCAAAAAATGGTGATACGGTCAGCAGAGCAATCTCACCCACGAAGGACAGCGTACCAATAGCCCGGCCAATTTCATTGGCGGGCATATTCAAGTGAACCTTCAGCACATAATTCTGCAAAAAGCTCATGAAGGACAGAAAACCAATGGTCCAGAATGCGGAGAATAAATAGGTTCGCGCATTCCATTTGGTCACCCCCGGCTCCAGATATACCGGGCCGAATTTTATGCCTTCCTCTTCTGCTGTCACGTCTGTCATTTACGTCTGCACTTTCTACAAATACGCTGTAATTGCCTTGGTTTCCAGGTATGGCTCAAGACCCTCGCGGCCAAACTCACGGCCCCAGCCCGACTGTTTATAGCCGCCAAACGGGGTTGCCGGATCAATGGCGGCATGAACATTTATGCCCACCTGACCAGATTTTATCTTACGGGCCAGCTTGTGCCCCTGCGCCAAATCAGCTGTCCAGACACTAGCGGAAAGCCCAAAAATATTGTCATTGGCCAGCGCCGCAATATCATCAAGATCATCACCGTTGAATTTCTGAACTGTCAGAACAGGGCCAAAAATTTCCTCTTTAACAATCCTCATGCCTGGATCACAATCGGCAAATATTGTCGGCTCCACAAAGAAACCGGGCAGTTTTTCCACCCGTTTCCCGCCCGCAATCAGGCGCGCGCCCTCACTGATACCAATATCAATATAGGCCAGAACACGGGTGAGCTGTTTTTCTGAAATCAGAGGACCAATGTCATATGTCCCGGTCATATCCGCGCCAATGGTCATTGATTTGGCCAGCGTGACAAGTCCTTCAAGAACCCGGTCATAAATATCACCGTGAACCAGAAGGCGCGACCCAGCCATGCAATTCTGTCCGGACAGAAAGAATATGGCTCTGGCTACTGCCGGAATGGCCTCATCCAGATCGGCATCTTTCAACAGGATCACCGGCGATTTCCCGCCAAGCTCCAACGTGGTGCGTTTCAGGTTGCCAGTGGCCGAGCGGATAATTTCCTTGCCCACATCTGTGGAGCCGGTGAAGGATACTTTATCAACACCCTCATGGGCGGCAATGGCGGCCCCCGCCTTACGGCCATACCCATTCACAAGGTTAAATACCCCCGACGGTAATCCCGTCTGGGCAATCAAATCCGCCAGATAAAGCGTTGACAGCGGCGCATCTTCTGCCGGTTTCATGACAATAGTGCATCCTGCGGCCAAAGCCGGAGCAATTTTCTGCACTGCCATGGCAAAGGGGAAGTTCCATGGAATAATCTGGCCCACAACCCCCACAGGTTCCTTTTCCGTATAGGTCAGGAACTCCCGGCCCTCTGGTCTCGGACGACTGTTGGTAATGGTTTCACCGTTTATTTTGGTCGCCCATCCGGCATAATATCTGAGCTGATTGGCGGATAATTTAACCCCGATGGTTTCCATCATATGACGGGAAACGCCAATATCAAGGGCCTCCAGCTGGCTGATCTGGCTGGCATGAAGCTCTATCAGATCGGCGAGCTTGAACATAATACGCGCCCGTTCCACGGGAAGAGCCTTTGACCATACGCCAGAATCAAAGGCCCGGCGGGCGGCCGCAACCGCTCTGTCCACATCAGCCCCGTCCCCGCTTTGTATGGATGAGACAATATTACCCGTTGCCGGACTGATTACATCAATGGTCTTTCCGGAGTTACCATCAATACAGTGGGCATTAATCCACTGACCATCAATGAAATGGCCATGGGGCTTGTCCAGAAAAGCCTGAATTTGCGACGTAATTTTGTCGTGGTCTATTATTTCATTCACAAATTCAACCCCAACGGCTTTTGTCTTTTAGAAATTTGGCGGCAGAAAAGCCGTCATTGGGTAAATCCGTAGACATCAGGTTGGGCGGATAAGCCTCCTGATATTGGTCATAAAGATCACCGTAAAGGCTGGGGTGAATACGCGGTAACCGCCGGGTTTTTCGAAAGGATGCTATGGGAATAGACGCCATGACCCCGGTTTCATTGACCGAATTGGCAATATCCAGCTCCTCACCCTTTGGCCCGTAAATCGCTGTGCCGCCAGAGCGTACATCTTCAAAGAAAGGCCCCGGATTATGGCTGATGGAATTATTGACCAGCGTTGTGTACATATTGTTATGCATGGCGCCAGCGCGCACATCAATGGGGTCCGCACCACTGGTGGCTGACCGTAACATGATCTCCGCACCTTTCAGTGCATAGGCCCGGATAAGCTCCGGTTCATACTGCGTTGCGGTAGTGGCCAGATTGCCAATATCGGTACGGGTTACCGGAATGACCGCATCCCGGCCATACATTTCCGTATATTGATCCAGCACATCAAAAATAGTGGTGGTAATTACCTCAAACCCGGCAAAGACGCCCTTGATATTGCGGAGCTTCCAATGCTTATCTACGATTGAGCCATCGGGGCCGATGATGGTGGTGATGGACAGGATATGCTCCGGCCAGTCCGGGTCAATAGCGTAAGAGCCAAATACAATATAGCAGCCATACCGTTTGGCCCGGGCCGCCACGGCCTCGGTCTCAACGCCCGGAATTTCAATGGCAACTTTCTGAAGGTCTGCCCTTGTCCACATAAAGGAAAAGCCGGTAATCGGAAATTCATGAAACTGAATAAGGTCTTTTGGCCCCATCCATGTGGCCGCCGCATCGATAAGGTCCAGCATATGGTTAAGATTATCCCGTTTCATCTGAACGGCATTTTCAACCTTGACCGGAACAACCCGGGACTGAACCGCCATGACCACGATGTCATCTTTCTTCAACGGTACTGTTTCATAACTCCCGTCCTGCGCAACCAGATACTCTGACATTATTTCCAACCCTTTATTTTTTTATTGTTTACATGCTTAATTAAATATTAAAGCCCTAATGATATAGTAATATAATATTTCACATATTAACAGACCATCCTGTTTGACCGACCACATACTGGTCAAAATTGGAATTTCGCCTGAAATACGATTGGTAAAATCAATCGGAAAGCCGCCTATTCACTTCCACATAGATGCCGTTCAGGTCAAAAAATGAGAAAGTAGAAAGCCTGATAACATCCTGACCCGGTTGACCTTTCACCGACCATTCCACAGGAGATGTCACCAGATTAGCCTCGCTATCCTGTGCCTTCTGATAAGTTTCCTGAATATTTTTGCTTTCTATAATCAAAATGGCGTCCCCAATGCCCAAAGTCTTGCGACTCGAGTCCACCCGGCTTTCGGGCATAAAGCCATCATATTCCATAAAACCGATCATGCCGATGAAGGGATCATCCACTTTCAGGATGATAATCTTACCCGTTGTCTGATCTGGTGCGCAGGGCGGAAAGCGCATATCAACCGGTGTTTCGGTGTCATAAAAACGCGTCCAGCCAAATATATCCTGATAGAAAACAGCCGTTTTCTCAACATCTTCCACGATAAAGCTGGTGCGCCGCAGCAGGTTATTGACCTTGCCGTCCGTCATCAGAAAATTTCCGCAATAGACGCCAGCCGGTAGACCAACCCCGTATCCTTGGCTGCGATAATTTTGCCGCTGTCCAAGGCTCTTTTTTCCAGCCGTCCGGTGAAGAAATTCGCCGCAAAAAAAGCTGTTCCATCTGCGGACAGACGTACAGCAGACCAGCCGCGTTCTTTTGGAATATCATATTCTTTCAGCATTTCCCCCGCCCGTGAATAGAGGCAGACACCATATACTGTGGCCATGAGAATATTACCCCCCGGCGCCTTGGCTATGCCTGCCGTTGATTTCTCACCTTCATCATCCAGTACAAATAAATCTGCGCCCTGCTGGCCAGCCGCAAGATCGTACTGCATCACCCGTTTTCCGGTCTCTGAAATATAGATGGCTGTCTTGTCGCCATCAGCCAGAAACATATTTGTCACGCCGTGAAAACCAAATTTTCCGGGGTCATGCTCTGCCCCGTAATGCCCCAGCAACGCACCGTCCGCCGCAAAGTGATAAATCTCGCCGCCGCCAATGAAGGGGAATTTTTCGCCTTTGATATGTTCGCCGATGACAATAGAGCCGTCCGCCGCTGCCGCCATGACGCCAAAGGGTTTGCCCTGCATCGCCGGAAAAGAATCCAGCATATCGCCGGCAAGGGAAAAGCGTTTCACTGTCTGGCTGGAGACATCGCTTACATACAAGGCCCGTGCCAAGGGGCAATATTCCAGCCCGACAATCAGCCCTTCCTCACCAGTCCATAACGCGCCCTTAAGGGTTAAATCCTTGTCATAGACCAGCACCCGGCCCGCACCGGAATTGCGGCGTATATCGACCTCGCCCTCTGAATAGCTGGCCGCGATGCACACATCCCCCGGCTCCAGTGAAACCGGCATCTTGTTATCCGGCGTAAAATATGTGGCGTCCTGTTCTGACATTTGAAAGCTCCCGTTTATGCTTTTGATCCCTGATTGTGCCCATGATAGTCACGGCAGGCAAGCGCATCAGAGCCAAAAGGGTTATGATGACCACTTAATGGTCATTAATATGTTTAATTTTACACAATAATCTAATATAATAATAAATAAGGCCCTTAGGGAGAAGAATATGCATACTATTCGGTCATTACGCCGGGGATTAATGGCATTGGAGATTCTCAACAGTCGCAAAAGGATGACTGTTGCCGAGATGGCGCGTGAAATAAACCTGCCGCGTACCACAACCTTCCGTATTCTGGAGAATCTGGTCACTTTCGGCTATTTAAAGCGCAACGATAAAAAAGGCCGTTACAGCCTGACTATTCGCGTGCGCAATCTGGCCTCCGGCTTTAATGAAGACGCGTGGCTCAGTGAGATAGTCAAGCCGCTGGTCATTGAGCTATCCAAGATTGTCATCTGGCCGGTGTCCATCATGTCGCCGCGCAATGTGCGGATGTCACTGCGTTTTACCACCGACACGGACAGCCCCCTGTCCCTTGATTATTATAATGAAGGTTTGCGCCTGCCCATCCTGTCCACGGCAACAGGCAATGTCTATCTGGCCTATTGTAGCGATACGGAACGTGAAATTGTTCTATCTGCCCTGCGCCATGAAAAACCCGATGAGACCAATATGCTGGCCAACAGCCCCGAAACGGTTGCCAAACTGATTGAGACAATCCGCCAGAATGGTTATGCGATAAATATCCGCTCCCCCAGAGCCATGGAACCGGGCAAGACCAACACCATTGCCCTGCCCATCATGCGCAACGGCCAGTTTCTGGCCGCGCTGGCCATGCGCTATATTTCCGTGGCCATGAGCACCACGGAGCTTAAAGAAAGATACCTGCCCACCTTGATCGAAATCCGGGATCAGATGGAAGAAGAACTGGCCACCGCCGGTCACAGCCTATAAATTCTGGCCCCGGCGATGTTGCCGTATCCGGAAAATTTTAGCTTTAACCCATGTCTTGAAAGAATCCAGTACGACAAAGAGGTTCGGCACCAAAATCAACGTCACAAAAGAAGACAAGACAACCCCGAAGGCCAGCGATATGGCCATGGGAATCAGGAATTGCGCCTGTTTGCTTTGTTCTGAGATGATTGGCATCAAACCGATAAATGTGGTCAATGTGGTCAGGAATATGGGCCGGAAGCGACTTTCTGCCGCTTTCCTTACCGCATCAATTGCACTTTCACCGCTGGCCCTCAGCTTGTTGATATAATCAATCAGGACAAGATTATCATTGACCACCACCCCCGCCGTGGCCACAACCCCTAAAAAGGAGAACATGGAAAAGGGTAGGTCAAGGAACATATGCCCCAGCACCGACCCCAAATAACCAAACGGAATGGCCAGCATAACGAGGATCGGCTGTGAATAGGACCGGAAGGCAACGGCGATCAGGGCATAGATGGCCAGAAGCGCCATAGCCGTATTGCGCAACAATCCAGCCTGAAACGATTTAATCTCTTTCTGGTCCCCTTCCAGAAGATATTCCAGATCAGGGTATTTTTCCTGTAAAGCCGGAATGACCTCGCGCTCTACCTTGCGGATCACTTCCTGAGCATTGGTGATTTCCGTATCCACATCACCGGTAATTTCCACAACCCGCCGCCGGTTAAGACGCCGGATTTCCGTGGACCCCTGCTCAAAATGAATATCCGCGACGACCTCAAAAGGCACCTCTGTACCGTTGGTGGTCCGGATGCGCATGGTCTTTAAGGTTTCCACCGTTTTTCGGGATTCAAGGGGATAACGGATCATGACTTTCACATCATCCTTGCCCCGGGGAATGCGCTGGGCTTCCTCACCGAAAAAGCCCTGACGCACCTGCCGGGCGAGATCACGAGTTGAAACCCCGAGGCTCTCAGCCTCTTTTTTCAGGTCGAGCACCATTTCCTGACGGGCAGACCGCAGAGTATCACCAATATCCAGTACCCCAGAAAATTTACTCAGTGCGGTCGTCAGGTCAACAGTGGCCTGTTCCAGCGTCCGCCGATTGTTGCTGGCCAAGACAAAACTAAGCGGTTTATTTCGCGACCGCAACTGAAAACGCATGTCAAACTGCTTCACATCGGCCATATCCCCGATAAGATGACGCCAGCGGCGGGAAATCTCGACAATATCAACTGACCGTTCCTCGGCAGGAAGCAGGTCAACGAAAACCTGCACCTTGTTTCCTTTGACGAAGGTCTGAATATTCTTTATCGGATTGGCCTCTGGCTCCCCATCCTCATTTTTAAATTCCGCGTGGGACAAGGTCTGAGCCCCCTTTTCCACCTGTCGCATAACGCTTTCCGCCCGGCCAAAGGCGATCCCATCGGTCAGAACCACATCGGCTATAATATAATCGCTGGGGATAGTTGGAAAGAAATCCTGCCGCATCCAGCCGCCCTGCACGAATGAAAATAAAACCAGCCAGATGGCGACAAAGGCCGACAGGGTCAAATATTTTTTCTTCAGGGTTTTTGCCAGAAACGGTACATAGTATTTTTGGACAAATTTACTTAACTGCCCCGATACGGTCTGACGGATTTTTCTTAGAAAACGGGTGATAAAACCTTTGGCCTCCCCCGGTGGCTTCATATGCGCCAAATGGGAGGGTAAAATAAAAAATGCTTCAATCAAAGAAAAAGTCAACGCCAGAATAACCACAATCGGCAAGGGTTTCATCACGGCGGCAGCCACCCCGTCCAAAAACAATATCGGCGAGAAAGCAACCATGGTGGTCAGGGCGGCGAACATGACCGGCTTTGATACATTATTGGCCCCGGATGTGGCGGCCTCAAGCCCGCGCAAGCCCCGCTCCTGACCGGAATGAACACTTTCACCGATGATAATCGCATCATCAACAACAATCCCCAGCACCAGAATAAAAGCAAACAGCGTCAGCATATTCAGGGAAACATCCAGCATGGGCAATATCCACAAGGCCCCCATAAAAGACGTAATAATCCCCCCGCATACCCAAAAGGCAATGGCCGGGCGCAGGAAAAGCATCAACAGGGAAAAGACCAGAATAAGCCCGTTTACCCCGCTGGACAACAGAATATTCACCCGCCCCTTGAAAGTATTTGATAAATCCAGCCAGGAGACAAGCGTCACCCCATCGGGCAGGAAAGAACCACTCTTAGCAATATAATCCCGGACCCTCTTGGTCACGGCCACCACATCAGGGGCCGTTGTCAACAGGACGTTAATGAAGATGGCGGGCTTGTTGTTAAACCGCGCCAGTACCTGATCTTCTTCAAAGCCATCAACCACCTCTGCCACATCCCCCAGAAGAACCCGGGTTCCGTCCCGTTTTTTCAGCAAGGTGATATTCTTAAAATCGCTGGTATTATAGGCCTGTGATTTGGTCCGCAGGATCATATCCCCCGCAATGGCCTTGATAGTCCCGGCGGGCATATTAATGGAAGATTGCCGAACCGCTTCAACCACCGCATCAAAGGTCAGGCCATAACGCCTCAGCGCCACTTCCGAAACCTCTATACCAACCTCATAACGGCGATCACCCTTCATTTCGGCAAAGTCCACACCGGGCAGGGCTGCAATGTCATCCCGGACTTTCTGGGCAATGATTTTCAGGGATTTCTCATCCGTATCGGCCATGACAGCCACCTGAATGACCCGCTCACGGAATTTTATCAGCCGGATTTTTGGTCGCTCTCCCTCTTTGGGAAAGGTATTAATGGCATCCACCTGAACCTTAATCTCATTCAGGACCTTTTGCAGATCATAGCCTGCGGATACTTCTGCGGTAATGATGCCGCGCCCCTGCATGGAGACAGAATTGATGTTAATAATGCCCTCAATCTCACGAATGGCTTCCTCAACCCGAATGGCTATACGGTCTTCCACCTCTATCGGGTCAGCGCCCAGATAGACCACCGAAACCTCGATAAATTTTGACGGCATGGACGGCATGATTTCCCGGTTGAGGGTCGTCATACTCATCAAGCCACCAAAAATAATGGCAATCATCATCAGATTGGCGGCGACAGGGTTATTGGCAAACCAGTTAATCAGGCCTTTCACGGACTGTCCTCCTCAACCAGTTGCCATTTTACTTTTGTGCCTTCGATCAGCACATCCAGCGGCACGGTATTTACCCGTTGCCCTTCTTTCAGCCCACGCACCACCACATGTTGCGGGGTTGAATGAATAATCTCCACCTCCAGAGAACGTAGCCTGTCATCCTGATCAACGATAACTACTCTGTTTTGTTTATAGAGAGCAGACTTTGGCAGAACATACACATCATGCATTTCCTTGCCCGGTATTTCTGCTTCCACAAACAGACCATTGAGCAACGGCGCGCCCCCTTTATGAACTTTATAGGGATTTTTCACCTCAACAATGACGCTCAAAATACGACTGTTCAGATCAATTGTGCCGGCGGTCCGGACAATGTTACCCGTCCAGCTCCGGCGTTTGCCGCCAACGGGGGCATATAAGCGCACCGCCAGAGATTTTTCCAGTGTCTTCTTGTTTTTATTCTGTTCACCGTAAATAAGTTGCAGGTCCAGCTTGCCCAACTCCCGGTCCGTCAGCGGCAGGGAAATTTCTGCCACATCCGTGGAATATAATACCGCAAGCTGACTACCCAGTGAGACATATTGCCCAATATCGACTTTCTTTTCCTCGACCCGGCCATCAAAGGGCGCCTTGATGACGGTACGTTCAAGGTCGAGCAACGCCCGGTCAAGATCAGCCCTGGCAGAGGCAAGTTTGGCCCGGGCCGTTGCCATCTGAGGCTCGCGCAACACAAGCGGAGAAGCCTCGCCGCTGCCCAGGTCTTCCCATTCGGTCTTTGCCAGTTCCGCTTCCGCTTCTTCCAAAACAAGTTTATTTCGAGCATCAGCGACACTTGCCTGCGCCCGGGAAACCGCGAATTCGTAATTTCGCGGGTCGATCAGGACCAGTCTATCATCCTTGCTGAACAGACCGCCCTGGGCAAAATCAGAGGAAACCCAGATAATTTTACCGGCAACTTCCGGCACCAGTTCGATCTGACGCTTTGCCTGAACGGTGCCTTGGGCATGGATTACCGGCTGAAAAGAGGTTTTTTTGGCAACAATTCCCCTGATGATGGTCACTTTTTTCACCGGCGTGATTATATCCACCTCTGGCCGGGAATTTTTTATGACGCTACTGATAAATAGTCCTGCCACGATCACGAGAACCGGTAACATCCATTTTAGCAATTTACTAAATAAACCGTTTTTGTCTTTATTCATTTTTTCTGTCTCAAAAAAAGACTCTCAATAAAATCAAAGAATTCTGGCACAGGGGCTAGACAATTAAAAAAGTCTGTTATTATCGGCATGACCCACGCCGTAACGTTAAATATATTATACGTATTAACGACAAGAACCCTGCGTATGGTCCTCATTTTACATAACTGACCATTACATGGTCGTATCATGGCCCTAGACGGTAGCTGCTAAATATTCTCCCGATTAATATCTAACCTTGTGACCGACCTATGGTTAAAGCACTCTCTAAAATAAGGGGTTAGCTTCTTACGCTGGCATCTTCAATAACCACTTTCCGGGTAAGAACCGTCATCCAGATAAGGGCGAACACCATCAAAAGAACGCCGATAAAATAAGGCAACCCTTCCCATATGGCAAAAAAGCTGCCGGCGAATAATGGTCCCACAGACCGTCCGAAAGACTGCATTGATTGAACAACGCCCATAACAAGGCCGCGCTCCGTTGGTTTCGCCCGGTGGGATGCCAGCGCGCTCATGGCGGTGGTGAACAAGGTGGTCCCAACGCCCGTGCAACTTAAGCCTATTATGATGCCGTATGATACCGGGGTATAAATAATCACCAACAGGCCGATAATAAGCAGGGAGAATGCCATTCTTACCATATTCTTCTCACCGTATTTCCGGGCAAGACGGCCAACCAGCCCCCCCTGTACGGCGGCTATTACCAATCCGACAAAGATAAAGATATAGCCCATATTAAGCGGCCCCCAGCCATAACGGTTCCCCACCAGCAATGGCAGAACCGGCTCCATGAAAGCCGCCGTCAGGGAGACCATGAAAATAAAGATGCAAAAACGCATCAGAATAGGGTGCAGGACCACCTTCCGAAGGGCCTCTATGCGGCCAATCTTTGGCTGAGACAGCAGCTCATCCCGATGTTCCTTGCTCAGGCTTTCCTTAAAGAAAAATATGGTTGCC
Organism: Alphaproteobacteria bacterium; assembly: GCA_013152755.1. Lineage (GTDB taxonomy): Bacteria > Pseudomonadota > Alphaproteobacteria > Sphingomonadales > Emcibacteraceae > Paremcibacter. Next base: position 22,236 of record JAADFR010000010.1, on the reverse strand, counting down.
AGCATGGCCAGCGCCACCATGACCGCCGAAGCGATGGACGGGTAAAATATAGTTGCCGTTTCCGGCGTCGCCCCGCCCAGAAAACCCCCAATTGCCGGACCAATGACAAAGCCAAGACCAAAGGCGGCGCCCAATACCCCCATGCCCTTTGACCTTTGTTCCGGCGGTGTCAGGTCTGCTACAGCGGCATAGGCCGTGGCAATATTGCCGGCCATCACACCGGCCAGCAGACGGGAAACCAGGATCATTTCAGGCGTGGTGGCAAAAATCATCAGGATATAGGCCAGAAAGGCCCCGAACATGGAAATCAGCAATATGGGTTTACGGCCCACCCTATCGGACAACTGCCCCCAAACGGGGCCGGCAACGAATTGACCAATAGAATACATGGCGACGACCAGAGTCGCATATCCGGGGCTCGCGCCCATATTCTGTAAAACAAACATCACCGAAGGAAGCAGAATACCAAAACCGGAAATATCCAGCAGGATAATAAAGAACAAAACTCTCATCAAATGATCCCTGTTATGCCCCCCTCCCGCCGTGAAGAAAATATCAATAACAGGGCCGCCGTGGGCAGATTACAACTCATACCACATCGTGGGTATGCATAACTTTCAATGAAGCTATCCATAAACCTGATTGTCCCCTCATTCAAGGAGATATAATTTTACCCGAGAATTTGCGGTCTATTTCTGAATATTCTGATAAGCAATAACGCAGTTATGCCCCCCGGCGGCGACACATTCTTTCAAACCGGCATAAGAAGTCACCCCTGTCAGCTGTTTGCCATCACCAGAGAATGTCAGGTCAAAGAAATACTTGGGTCCGGTTGGCTCCGGATTATGCAGGAAATCATCAAAGATAAATTTGGAGCCTGCGCAATGATGACCGACATATTTTATGCCTGCCTTTGGGAAAACCGCGATGGCATTAGCAGCCCGCTGCTCACATTCCTCACGGGTATCAACCTGAATGAAGGACGCATCAACCGGGGCTTCGCCGCCACCGGTCATCATAATCATCAATATGATTTCTTTTATCATTTTATTCTCCAAATGACTTACGTTAAACAATAGAAGCGCGTACCCTAAAATAAATCCCTGCTGCAAAAGGTTTTTTATGCCCATCCAACCACTTTATGGTCACTAGAGCTTAAACGCATCCTCAAGCATTCTATTTACATCAGGCTGATACCTTCATTATGACCAGTATATGGACACATTAGAAACAGCTGTTTGGCACTGATCAGAAATTGGATCAAAATCCAAAATGAAGTAAACTGTTATTTGAAAAATTGACATTTTTTAAAGTCGAACGCATTTTGGAAGGAAAATAAATGTTTATCAATTTCTGGTATCCTGCTTGCCTTAGCGAAGAACTTACCGAACGGCCCCTGAAAGTCATGATGCTTGGCTGTAACTTTGCCCTGTTCCGGGATAAAAAGGCTGAAGCCCATTGTCTGAGCAACACTTGTATTCACCGGGGCGGCTCTCTGGCCTGTCAGGGCGATGCGGCCCCCGGCAAGGTGATTGGCGATAATATCCGCTGCCCCTATCATGGCTGGGAATTTAACAAGGATGGCGATTGCGTCAAAATTCCGTCACGGGGCGCCGATGCCCCCATCCCGCCCAAGGCCAAGATTGACGCTTATCCGACTCAGGAAAAATACGGTATCGTTTTTGTCTTCCTTGGCGATCTGCCCGAAGAAGAACGGCCCCCATTGCTGGACGCTGTGGAATTTGGTCAGGAAGGCTGGGCGGCCAATATTCAGACTTATAACCTGAAAACCAGCTATCAACGGTCCATTGAGAATGCTATTGACCCGGCCCATAATGAATTTGTCCATCCCACCCACGGTTTCTCCGGCGAGCGTGATGATTATGTGGTTCCAAAACTGGACCTGATTGAGGAAGAATGGGGGGTTGGCTTCATGACCGATTATGAATCCTCCGGCACACCCGATGAAAAATACGGCAAACTGCGGGACAAGGCGACCACAAGGGCCGGGTCCGGCACCTTTGGCCCTTCCCAATTCTGGACCAAAATTCATCCCAGCGGTAAATTCTTCATGCATCAATATACCTATGATCTGCCCATTGATGAAAATAACACCCGGGTATTTCTGGTTAATATGCGCAATGCCGGTCTTGACGATGAAATGGGGGCCAGATTACGGTCAAGAAACCTGATCGTTGCCCAACAGGATATTGATGTTCTGGACGAGGTCGAACCCCCACAGACTCCCCGCGACATCACCAAGGAGTTTATGATGCCTGCGGATAGCTGCATCGTGAAATACCGCGATCATATCAAGAAATATGAAAAGAATGGCTGGCGTATCGATGTTCCGAAAATGAATGCGGAACGGGCCAGCGGTAAAATAGTCCACGCCATTCCCTCTCCCCGTCGCCGTACGGAGGACAACTGGGTTCTGGATGAGACCCCGTTGCTGCCTAAAAGCTAATGACTGCCTATATGGTGATCCTCGCCGAAATTAATGACCCGGCGGCCTTTAGATGCTATGCTCTGAAGGCCGCCAAGCTTATTACGGAATTCGGCGGAGAATATATTGTGCGCGGCATAGGCGAAAGCGAATGTCTGGAGGGCGACTGGCCTGATACCACCCGGTTGGTTATCTCAAAATGGCCCTCCATGGCCACGGCCCGGGCCTTCTGGCAAAGTGAATCCTACGCCGAGATCAAAAAATTGCGTCAGGATAATGCGACCGTGCGCGTTCGGTTGATTGAGGGAATAGAAGATTTATGACAGGCCAGGATATACAGGTACGCAACCCCCGAACCGGCCTGATCGACTATCATTTCACGCCAGCCAATGCCACTGAAATAAAAGACACCTGCCAGAAATTACGGGCGGCTCAACCCACATGGCGAGACATGGGGCTGGAGGGCCGGATCAAAAGTCTTTTGGCCTTTGGGGCCGCTCTGAAAGATAAGCGTAAGGAGCTGATCAACAGCCTGATCAATGATACCGGACGGCAGGGAATTTCCATCATGGAGGTGGATACCATCGCCCCGGCCCTAGAACGCTGGATCAAAATTGCCCGTGCGGAAGACGCCCCCTATGAGGGACGCTCCACCGCCCTGCCCTTCATCACCTATCATATTGACAAGCAACCCTATGCCCTCGTGGGGGTGATCAGTCCGTGGAATTTCCCGCTCACCCTGTCGCTGATAGATGCCATTCCCGCCCTGCTCGCCGGGGCGGCGGTGATCATCAAGCCCAGCGAAATCACCCCGCGCTTTGCCGCGCCCTTACGCGACATTATCGCCAGCATCCCGGACCTCAGCCCCGTCTTGACCATCGTTGATGGGGATGGCAGCGCCGGACAGGCCGTGGTAGATCAGGTGGATGTGATCTGCTTTACCGGCAGTGTGGCCACCGGCCGAAAGGTCGGCCAACAGGCGGCCCGTAATTTCGCGGTTTCCTTTCTGGAGCTGGGCGGCAAAGACCCGGCCATTGTGCTGGCGGATGCGGATATAGAGCGGGCGACAACCGCCCTCCTGCGCGGTTCTATCGTCAATAGCGGACAGGCCTGTCAATCCATTGAACGCATTTATGTGGCCCGCGAAATTTATGAGAATTTTGTCCGGCTTCTGGTGGAAAAAGCCAAAAAAGTGACCTTCAACACCCCGGATATTAACGCAGGCCATTTGGGCCCGATCATTTTTGACCGGCAGGCCGCCATCATTGAAAGCCAGATCACCGACGCCCGCGACAAGGGAGCCACCATCCATTCCGGCGGCAAAATTGAAAATCATGGCGGACTATGGTGTGCCCCCACGGTTATCACCGGCCTGACCCCCGATATGAAGATCATGCGCGACGAAACCTTCGGCCCCCTGCTGCCCATTATCGCCTTTGAGGAAGTGGATGAGGCCATAAAGATGGCCAATGACAGTGACTTTGGTCTCAGCGCCTGTGTTTTTGCCGGCAATGATGCAGACGCAGTCAAGGTTGGGCAACAGATCGAAGCCGGGGCCATCAGCATCAATGACGCGGCCCTGACCAGCCTGATGTATGAGGCCGAGAAAAATTCTTTCAAACTCAGCGGCCTTGGCGCGTCCCGCATGGGGCCGAGCGGCTATCTGCGTTTCTTCCGCAAACAATCTTTCATGACAAACACCGCCGATGTCTTTCCCATAGACATGTTCGACGAAGCCAATTCCACAGCACCGTAAATAATATTTCTGGAACGGTTCACAAAGAATTTACTTGATCTGGAGTTGACTCCATAGGTTAAACTCTACGGACAAACAGAATTATGCCGGATTATTTAATGACGTCCCATGAACAAATACAAAAATTGAAAATTGAATTATTTACCGGAACGTCATGTCCGGCGTGCATCACAATGAAAGATAAACTTAAAGCAATTATCAATGAGTTCGATCAAACCCGCCTGTTTTATCAGGAATTGGATATCGTGGAAGAAATAGACTATGCCGTAAAGCTCGGTGTCCTGAAAACACCTGCCATCGCTTTGAATGGCAAGCTTTTTTCGCCATCACGCTTATCCATAAAAAACCTGCGGAATGTGATACTGGAACATCTGAACAGACATAACCAGGAAGGGTCCGAAAATGTATCAAATAGGTGAAATAAGCAAACAGCTTGATATTAGTATGGATACATTGCGCTATTATGAAAAGATCGACCTGTTACCCCACATAAACAGAAAAAAATCAGGATTGAGACTTTATAGTGAAAAAGATATATCCCGATTGCGCTTTATCATGCGCTCAAAATCCATGGGCTTCAGCCTTGATGAAATCAAGGAATTGCTCAGGTTCCGCGAAAACCCGACAGGTGCAAAGCCGGAGGTCCGGCAATTGGCCGGCAAGAAATTACGCGACATTGAAAGCCGCCTGAATGACCTGAACGTCCTTCAGGCCGAGTTCCGGCTTTTAATAAATCTCTGTACCGATGACAAGGAAAACTGCCCTATCCTTGAGGCCATAGATAATACTTAATTATAGAAAGCACCCCAACAAGATGAAAATAATACTGAAAACAGCCTTGGCTTCTATGCTCATGTTATTTTCCACAATGGGGACATTTGCCGAACCTCTAACCTATGCGCTAAAGGTTGACGGGTTGGCCTGTCCTTTTTGTACCTTCGGAATTGAAAAACAGCTCGGCAAAATTAATGGCGTGGACAAGCTGTCGACTGATCTGGACTCCGGTGTGGTCTTGATGACCATGAAAAACGGTGTCCTTCTGGATAAAACAAAAGCTGAACAGGCGGTAGAGCAGGCCGGATTTACCCTGCGCGGCTTTGATAAAATCAAAACGCCATCCCCAAAAACAAATGAGAAATAGGCATGCGTATTCGACATTCCTTTCTCTTATTATTTGCTGTAGCAATGGTTTTTCTCAGTCAAAATATTGTCGCATGGGGGGCCCCCATCACATTCAACACGGCATTACCGGTTGCCAAGGATGAATTTTTAATCCGTCAGCAATTTATTCTGGGGCAATCCGGCAAGGATTTCACAGCTGCCGAACGGGATGTTTCAACACAATCCGTGGTTTCCATATTGGCATATGGTATCAACAGCGACCTCGCCCTGTTTGCCGCCCTGCCCTATGTTAACAAGACCCTGAAACTGACCATGAATAGCGCCCGCCTTACCCGAAGCACCCGCGGTTTCGGTGATATGACCTTCTTTGGCCGATATACGATTTACAAGAATAATTTTAAAGGCGGAAACTTCCGTATTGCCCCCTTTGCCGGCATTAAAATGCCAACCGGGAACAGCCGGAACAGGGACAGCTTTGGCCAATTGCCTGCCAGCCTGCAACCCGGATCCGGGTCATGGGATCCTTTGGGCGGTATTGTCATGACCTATCAAACTCTTTCTATGCAGGTTGATACCCAGATCAGTTACAAAGCCAATATGACCGCCAATGGTTTTGAAGCCGGTGATGTCAGCCGGATGGACAGCTCCCTCCAATACCGCCTGTGGCCAAAAAGCCTGAGCGGCGGTGTGCCCGGTTTCCTCTATGGGGTTCTTGAAATGAACCTCATCCATCAAGGCAAAAATAAAATCAATGCGGTGAAAGACCTGAATTCGGGGGGCACCAGACTGTTTCTTGTGCCGGGCATACAATATGTGACCCGGCGATGGATCGCCGAAATCTCCGTCCAACTGCCGATCATCCAGGATATGAATGGAACAGGACTTGAAAATGACTATATCGCCCGAACAGGATTCAGGTTCAATTTCTAGGAAATACCATGAAAATTAAAACGTTAATCAAGGTAACAGGTCGCCTAACCGCCATTATTACCCTTGCTTTACTGGCAGGATGGATCGCCTTTGTACCCTCTGCCAAAGAGGCCGGATATTCATTCGTCACCAGTTGGGGCAGTAAAGGCGACGGTGACGGCCAATTCAATGACCCCGTAGGCATCGCCCTTTCCGATGATGAAATATTCGTTTCCGATGCCCGAAATTCCAGAATTCAGGTCTTTGACTATGACGGAAACTACCGCCGCAGCTTTGGGGCGAAAGGCGATGCGCCGGGTCACCTTGGCCGCCCGATGAATCTGGCAATTTCAGGGGATAAATTATATGTGCCGGATTATTTTAATGACAGAATTGAAATTTTCACCCTAACCGGCAAATATATAAAATCCATAGGCCGCGCTGGAAAGGAGCCCGGCGAATTCAACGCCCCTGATGGCATTGCCGTTGCAAAAAACGGTGATCTTTTTGTCACTGACTTTTATAATAAACGCCTGCAACAACTTGGGGCCGATGGTCATTTTATACGCCAATGGGGCACCACAGGTGAAACAGGTATTCTAGCCGGACAATTTAACTACCCCACTGATGTGGCACTTGGGCCAAATGGCAAAATTTTTGTCGCCGATGGCTATAATGACCGGATACAGGTCTTTACCTCGGATGGTCAATTCTCCCACAAATGGGGCGGCCCCTTTGCCCTGAATATCAGCGGTCCCTTTAATGGCTGGTTCAGAACCGTCAGCAGTATCGACGTAAGTAATGACGGTAAAGTTTTTGCAACGGACTTTTACAATCATCGCATTCAGGCATTCCGGTCAGACGGAACTTTTCTTTTTTCCATGGGTGGCCCCGGTAAGGGTGGCGGACAATTTACCTATCCATTAGGGATTGCGGTCGCAAAAGATGGAACGATTTTCATCGTTGATTACGGCAATAACCGAATTCAAAAATGGCAACAGCATTGACAATGCCCGGAAAATTCTCAAAAATCATACCACTGCCGAAAAATACACAGGAGCGACCAGCATGAAAAATTCTTTCCCCAAGGGTAATCTATTCACCGCCGTCATATGCCACGACAAGCCGGGCGCGGATATTGCGCGCGTCCGTCAGGAAACGCTGACGGAGCACCTGGCCCATGTGGAAAAGACCATTGATGACCTGCTGGTGGCCGGGCCCATATTCAGCGAAGACGGCGCATCTGTCTGTGGCTCCATCCTGATCTATAAGACCGCTGACCAAAAGACCGCGCAGGCCATGCTTGAAGCGGACCCCTATTACAAGTCAGGCATCTGGCAGGACATCAGCTATAGCGTATTTTACGGCGCGGCGGGCGATGCAGTTGGCGGCCTGTCCTTTAAATAAGAGGATTAGTCCCTAATACCCAATTACGCGTCCAAATTCTGGGCATCGGCGAGGGCGATGGCGGCCATGTTGAAGATGCCTTTGGCAGTGGCGGACGGGGTGACAATATGAACAGGTTGCGCCGCTCCAAGCAGGATCGGTCCCACCAGCAAACCATTATCCACACTGCGTAACATCTCAATACAAATATTGGCCGCATCCAAATTGGGGAAGATAAACAAGTTGGCCGCACCGGTCAGTTTGCTGTCCGGCACCATCTTGTCCCGCACCGCTTCGCGCAGGGCCGCATCGGCGTGCATTTCACCGTCAATTTCCATATCCGGCTTCATTTTTCGTAATATGCGGGTGGCTTTACGCATCTTCTTTGCCGACGGCGCATTGGATGAGCCAAAATTGGAATGGGACAGCAGAGCCACCTTGGGCGTCACGCCAAAATGGCTGACCTTTTCCGCCGCCGCAAGGGTATTTTCCACAATCTGATCCAAATCAGGATCAACAGTCATGAAGGCATCTGCAAAAAATATGGTCCGGCGCGGCAGTATCAGGGTGCTGACCGTGGACAGATTTTGATCCGCACTTTTGCGGCCAATGATATCAATGATATATTTCACATGAAAGTCAAACCGGCCATACGTGCCGCAAATCATGGCATCCGCATCCCCCATGCGCACCGCAAGGGCGGCAATGACCGTGGTATTGGTGCGCACAATGGTTCTGGCCGCATCCTGTGACACGCCTTTGCGGCTGACCAATCCGTGATATTCATGCCAATAGTGACGGTATCTGTCATCTTTCTGAGGATTGATCAGTTCAAAATCCTGATCCTTTTTCAAGCGCAGGCCCAGTTTTTCAATCTTTTGATCAACCACCACCGGACGGCCCACCAAAATGGGCAGCCCCATTTTCTCATCGACCAGAGCCTGCACCGCCAGCAGAACGCTTTCTTTTTCGCCCTCGGCAAAGATAATCCGCTTGGGGTTTTTCTTGGCAAGTTCGATCACCGGGTGCAATAATATACTGGATTTAAAGACAAATCTGTCCAGCCGCTCCCGGTAAGCATCAATATCCTCCAGCGGCCTTGTGGCAACGCCGCTGTCCATGGCCGCCTTGGCCACGGCAGGGGCGACTTCCAATATCAGGCGCGGGTCAAGGGGCTTTGGAATGATATATTCCGGGCCGAATTTCAGCACCTCCCCCTGATAGGCATTGGCCACCTGCTCGGAAGATTCCTTGAAAGCCAGATCGGCGATGGCCTTGACGCAGGCATGTTTCATTTCCTCATTAATGGTCGTTGCCCCCACGTCCAATGCCCCGCGAAACAGAAAGGGGAAACATAGCACATTATTGACCTGATTGGGATAATCGGACCGCCCGGTGGCCATAACCGCATCATCACGAACTTTTTTCACATCCTCAGGCAGGATTTCCGGGGTCGGATTGGCCAACGCCAGTATGAACGGCTTTGCCGCCATCCGCGCCACCATATCCGGCTTTAGAATACCCGGTGCGGACAGGCCAAGAAACACATCCGCATCGCCGATCACATCACCCAATGTTCGCTTGTCCGTCTTGATGGCATATTTATCCTTATAGGGATTCATATCCTTGGCCCGGCCCTCATAAACCACGCCTTCAATATCCACCAGCGTGACATTCTCTTTACGCAAGCCCATGCTCACCAACAGATCGAGACAAGCCAGTGACGCCGCCCCGCCGCCAGTGGCAACCACCGTCACCTCGGACATCTTCTTGTCCACAATACGCAGGCCGTTATAAACCGCCGCCCCGACCACAATGGCCGTGCCATGCTGATCATCGTGAAATACCGGGATATTCATCCGCTCTTTCAGGGCTTTCTCAACGATGAAACATTCCGGTGCCTTGATGTCTTCCAGATTAATCGCGCCAAAGGTCGGTTCCAGCGCGGCAACCGTATCGATGAGCTTTTCCGGGTCATTCTGATCTATTTCGATGTCAAAGACATTGATACCGGCGAATTTCTTGAACAAGACCGCCTTGCCCTCCATCACCGGTTTGGAGGCCAGTGGTCCGATATTACCAAGACCCAGCACCGCCGTACCGTTGGTCACAACCCCCACAAGGTTACCGCGTATGGTCATCTCGTTCACCGCCGCCGCATCTTCCACAATGGCCTCACAGGCAAAAGCCACACCCGGCGAATAGGCCCGGGCCAGATCACGCTGGTTCGACAGGGAAGTGGTCGGGGTTATTTCAAGCTTGCCCGGGGTTGGTTCCCGGTGATAACGCAGGGAGGTTTCTTTGAAATTCTCATCAGGCATATTTCGGTTTCCACAAGTAGAATATGTTCAGGATTCTTTATACGTGAGAATGGTTAATAAACAAGAAGGGAATTATCATAGAGGCTTTCATCACTCTATTTATCTTATACCAAAAAAAGAGACCATATTTTAACTGCATGGAATAGACCTAAGCCATCAGATATTTCCAGGGGGAGGCTTCACTACCTCTGTCCTGAACGACCTCAATCAAGGCAGGCTTGCCAAGGGCCAAAGCTTTTTCCAGAAGAGGTTTCAACTCTGCCGGACTGGTGGCCCGATAGCCGGTTACCCCGAAAGACTCCGCCAGCTTGATAAAATCGGGGTTTTTCAGATCCGCGCCCATGATGTGATTATCATACCGCTGTTGCTGATCCCGGCGCACATTGCCGTAAGCGGAATTGTTAAAAACGATGACGACCACCGCAATATCATATTGCACCGCCGTGGCCAGTTCCTGTATCCCGAACATAAAGCCGCCGTCGCCAGTGATGGAGACAACCGCCTTATCCGGATTGGCCACCTTAACCCCCAAGGAGGTCGGGAAACCAAAGCCCAGATTACCCTGATAGCCGCCACTGACAAAAGTCAAAGGCTCATAAACCGGGAAAGCGTAGGGGGTGGCAAAGCCCACCTGACAGACTTCATCCACCAGAAAGCCGTCCCGGGGCAACACATCACGGATCACAGACAGGTAATCCACCTGTGGCTGAATATCCTGAATTTCCTGTGCCGAGGCCGCTTTGGCGGCGGCAATTTTGTCCCGGCGCCCGGAGGCGGTTACAGTCAACTGTGACAGGGCGTCAATTAGTTTTCTGCTGCCCTCTTTGGCATCGGCAATGATTCCGGCGTCCGTATCCAGCCGGTCCATTTCCGCCGGATCAATATCCAGCCGCACCAGCTTTTTACCTGGCATCCGGCGCAGGTAATCCATAAAACTGCCCCAGCGCATGAAGGGAATTTCCATACGGCTGCCAATACCGATCATCAAATCCGTGTCCGGCCATAATTTAAACGCCGCCGCCATGGTAAGCCCCATGTCCCGATCATCGCCGACAATGCCCCGCCCGCCGCGAAACCCAACTACGGGGGCTTCGAGCATTTCAGCCAGTTCATTTATCTCGGCACCGGCATGTTGCGCGCCGCTGCCGACAAAAATCATCGGCGCACGGGCATCTTTAATAAGCTTTGCCGCGCGCAACAGGTCATCCGGATCAATCACAGGGGTCACGGGCATCTCTGCGGCGGATAATGTTTCCATTTCGGCCATACGTCCAAAATCATCCCAGCAAAGCTGCAGGGATACCGGCCCCTGACGCCCGGAACAGGCGGCGGTAATGGCCGCATTCAACTGTGCGGGGGTCTCTGTGGGATCAGCCACATGGGTTGCCCATTTGGTGACCCCTTTAATAAGCGATAATTGATCGGGCAATTCATGGAGGTGGCCCCGCCCCTGCCCCATGAAGCTGTTGGGCACTTCGCCGGTCAGACAAAGCACAGGCGTGTTCGCACCGTAGGCCGTGCATAATGCCGCCGTACTATTCAGTACCCCCGGCCCCGGCACCGGCGAATATACCCCGAGCCTGCCTGTGGACCGCGCATAACCGAACGCCATATAACCTAGGGCCTGTTCATGGCGCGCGCCGATAACGCGGAGTTTATCCTGATACTGGTAAAAGGCCTCAAACAAGTCATACATCTGCGCGCCCGGCAGGCCAAAGACGGTATCAACACCGTTGGCGATTAAACCTTCTGCTATTGCACTGCTGGCATTCATCTGGGTCATATGGTCTCTCTTAATATAATTATTATGCGCCAATTGGTCCGACAGTCATCTTAGACAAGTCAGAAAATTACGCCACCCTAATATATATAATTTCAAAATGAAAGTAAAATTCACTTTTCCAGCCGGTTGGGAAATAACCTGCTGTGTTATAGGAGAAGAATCACTTGATTTAGAGCCCACTAACACAGTGTTTATGCCCTATTAAACACCCCAACAACACCATTACCCAACAATTGTAACATAGTAATCTATTGATATTAAAGGATAATATTTTTTATTCATATTTATTGTTGACTATTATCGATCTAGTGTACTATATATGTAGCACACCAAGTCGCTAGGACAGCGCAACAGTATTAACCCGGTGAAGAAATTTAAACCAACTAACGGAGAAAGATTATGAACAACATTTTTACAAACACTATTGAAGTAAACAGCTTTATGGGCCTTGTGAGCGACAATCAGAAAAAAAGCCGTCCGGCAATCTTCAGACGCCAGTCTTATGCCAAGGTAGAAAGCAAAGAAATTCTGCGCAATCTGGCCATTGCAACTGTTTTGATTATCACGGGCCTGACCATGGGATCTATCTCCCAACAGAAAATGGAATATGCCCAATATTCAACCCCAATGATTGAGGCCGCAGTCTGAGTATGGCGGCCCGTCAGCCCACCAAGTCTATAAATATGAAATAACCCAAGGCATCCTGTTATAATGCCTTGGGTAAATACCCCGCCCCTCCCCCATATATCTCTGTTTTCTATATCAACGGAAATTGTTTTACATCTAAAGTAAACGCAATTTTGCCGCCGTTTTATTTGACATGACATATGAAATATCATATTACTTAATTTAATGATAAAAATCACTGTAACCATTCCGGTTAATTTCCCGTATGGGGCCGGGAATCTTACAAACACGAGATATAGGACAGGAAAATGAATACCAAAAATTCTAAGTTTCACCCCTCAGGTAGATTAACCACCATTCTTGCAACCGCCTCCTGCGCAGCATTGCTTGCACAGGTGCCAACGGCATTTGCCGCAGAGAATGAAGATGACAAAATTGACTTTGAAGAAATTCTGGTAACAGCCACCAAGCGGGGCAGTCAGACCCTCATTGATGTACCCATTGCCATTCAGGCCATTAGCGGTGACAGCCTGCGGGACCGGGGCGTTCAGGATTTTGCCGACTGGGCACCATCGATCACGGGGCTTCGCTATGAAGACCTTGGACCGGGCGATAAAAGAATATTCCTGCGCGGCGTGAATTCCATCGGGGCCTCCACAACCGGGGTTTATTTTGATGAGGCCGTCATTACAGCCTCTAGCAAAGAAGATGGCGGGGGTCGCAATGTAGACATCAAGCTCTATGACATTAACCGCATCGAAGTCCTGAAAGGACCACAAGGCACCCTGTATGGAGCCAGCTCCATGTCAGGCACCATAAAGATGATCCCCAACAAACCGGATCTGGAAGGCATTGATGCCTATGTGGACGGCTCTCTGGGCAATACGGATGGCGGGGGCTTTAACTGGGACATTAACGCCATGATCAACCTGCCCCTTGTTCAGGACAAAGCCGCCCTGCGGGTCGTGGCCTGGAATGTGGACCGGTCCGGTTATGTGGATAATGTGCGCCTTGGCACCAATAATATCAATAATGAGAAGACTTACGGGGGCCGGGTGATGTTGCGCCTTGCGGCCAGCGAGAATCTTACAATCGATGCCTCGATCATGATCCAGCGGACAGATGTGGGCGGCACATCCCGCATAACGCCGGCGGGAACCATTGGCCATGCCCCGACAGACGCCTTGCCGAATTTCTTTGGCGGCGACCTGAAAACCGTGTCCTTTACCAAGGATGAATGGAGTGATAACTGGGAAATCTATAGCCTGACGGCCAATTATGAAATGGAAAACGGCACCATCACCGCGACCTCCAACTGGTTTGACAGGCGATTGAATTTCAATTTTGACTCAACCCCTATCCTGATTTTCTTAGGCGCACCGGTGCGCGCCATCACCCACCAGCCCCAATCCCGGCGGGTCTGGTCCAATGAACTGCGCTATGCCTCTAACTGGGAGGGACCGATACAGATGGTGGTTGGTGGATTGATCCAGCAGGAAAGAACCAATTTTGAGGTTCAGGTCATCGCTTCGGACGCGACAACGGGCCGCGCCCTTGGGCCCTGGGATCCGGAAAATGACTTTTTCACCGGCTCCGGGATTGCGCTTTTTGGCCGGACCAATGACGGCGGCATTAATCAGGAGGCCATCTTTGGCGAGCTGTCCTTTGAGGCCACTGAAAAACTGACCGCCACGGTAGGTCTGCGTTATTTCCATTCCAGTCAGAATTCAGCAGAGCTTGAAACCCATCCCTTCTTCGGTTTTGGCGGTGGCCCGCGTCCCCCAATCAAGCCGAATGATTCCAGCGATGACAAACTTACGACCAAGTTTAACCTTGCCTATAAGGCCAGTGATGACCTTATGATTTATGCCACCGCATCTCAGGGGTTTCGGGTTGGTGGTCTAAATTCAGCGGGCATACCCGTAATTGCGCAGATACCGCGCAATTTTGCACCGGACAGCCTGTGGAACTATGAGCTTGGCATGAAATCCCGTTTTGCCGAAAACAAAGTGATTCTGAATGTAGCAATCTATCAGATTGACTGGTCCAATATGCAGTCGGTCAGCAGAGATGCCACCGGCGCTTTTCAGTTCATCGCGAACGCTGGTGATACACGGATCAGAGGCATAGAAGCGGATGTGACCCTACGCCCCACGGATCAGCTTGAGCTTACCATGGGCGGTGCCTATACAGACACTTTCCTGACCAAGGATCAGCCGGGAGTCACGCCGGGCAACATCGTCGAAGTGGCCTTTCCCGGCCACAAGGGCGACCCGGTGCCCAATGTACCTGAATTTACCTTCAATGCCTCGGCCCAATATTCCTTTGATGTGACAGAGGAGATTGGCGGTCTGTTCCGGGTTGATTACGCTTGGGTAGGCCGGTCACGGACTGAATTCCGGCCCAGAGGAGCAGAGGCGGACGGATTTAACCCTCATACGGAACAGATCGGCGGCTATAACAATTTCAACGCCCGTCTTGGTATTGAAACCGAAACATGGAGCGCCAAGCTTTTCGTCAACAATCTATTTGACACGCGCGGCATTGTTGATTCCATATCCTCGGATCAGGATCCGCTGGCACAGCTCGTCACCCGGCCCCGGACATATGGTCTGAATGTCACATGGCGGCGGTAAAATTTTGACTTTGGTCCCTAAAACTACTGTCGATGAGCTAACCCTCATCGGCATTTTTTGGTGAGGCAACCCCATGGGAAAAGGCCTGATATATATATTTATGACGGGAGCGGTCCTTTTGGTCGCCCTTGCCTTATATCCCAACCGGGAATTTGATTTTTCCAAGGCCAGTTATATTGACCTGACCCATAGCTTTCACCCCGATATTCCCCACGGGCCGGGATTAAAGGGTGAGAAGATTGAAACCCTGTTTCACTATGATCCGGGCGTTGGTACTGTGGGATCAGGCGCACTGATCTATTATTATCAACTCCCTGGCCAATGGGGCACCCATGTGGATGCCCCTGCCCATTTCATCAAAGGCAAACGCTATCTGGATGACATTCCGGTCAGCGAAATGATATTACCGCTTGTGGTGCTGGATATTCATGAACGGGTCAGGACGGATCCCGACTATCAGGTTTCGCTGGAGGATGTCATCAGTTGGGAAAGCAGAAATGGCCCGATCCCGGAGAAATCCTTTGTTGCGCTGCGCACGGACTGGTCCAAAAGATGGCCCGACCCGGTAAAATTTTATAACCGGGATGAAAATAATATTGCCCATACCCCCGGTTGGTCTCGATCAGTTCTAGAGTATCTGATCACCACGCGAAATATAACGGCCATTGGCCATGAGACATCAGACACCGATCCCGGAACGGCAGCGTCCAGACTGGATTTTACCCTTGAAATATACTTCCTCAGCCACAATAAATATCAGATTGAAATGATGACAAATCTGGACAAGTTACCAGAATCCGGCGCCATGATCATCGCCAGCTGGCCCAAAGCCTATCAGGGATCAGGCTTTCCGGCCCGGGTATTTGCGATCATCCCCAGCGGTTCCTGACGGGAAAGAAGCTATCTGCCGAATATATGGCCAGCGCCCCCCATATACAGCTAAAGGCAACCATATGGGCCGTAGTAAATTCCTCATTCCACAGAAACACCGCCATCAGCAGCGTCATGGACGGCGCAATATATTGCAAAAGACCCAATAGTGACAGCGGCAGTCTGCGGGCAGCTGAAGCAAAAAACATCAACGGAATTGTCGTTACGGCACCGCTGATAATAAGCATAAACAATGTATAGTCATCATGGCCGACCCGCCCGGATGATTTCGAGAAATTGAGATAACTCAGATAACCAACCGCAAAAGGCAATAACATCAGCATCTCAACCCATAACCCCAGAATGGCCCCGATCACAGCCTTTTTCCGAATAAGGCCATAGAGGGCAAAGCTTGTGGCCAGAAATAACGCAACCCACGGGAATTTTCCCTGCACAACAATCAGATACATAACCCCGAAGGCCGCCAGACCCACGGCGGCCAGCTTGGTCCGGCTCAACTTCTCGCCCAAAACCAGCATCCCCAGAGCCACACTGGCCAGAGGGTTGATAAAATAACCGAGGCTGGTTTCCATCACATGATTATTGGCCACGGCCCAGATAAACACAAGCCAGTTGGAACTAATTAAAATTGCCGACATAAACAGCATGAACAGCAATTTTCTGTTCGCAAAAGTCTGGCCTATTTCCTGTATCAATATTTTCAGGGACCGCCGGAAAAACAGCAAAATAATCAGAAATATAAACGACCAGACCATACGAAACCCGAGAAATTCCAGAGCGGCCACATGGGATAATTCCTTGAAAAAAAGTGGGGCTAGACCCCATAAAACAAAGGCCCCCAAGGCATAGACAATGCCAGCAGTATTATTCTCATCAGGATGATCTGTCTGGATTTCGGACATTGAATATACTTTCATTACACGGGATAACACAGGTATCTTATGATGTATGAAAAATCAATCATATCCTGATAAATATCTTTTATTGCCAAGAACTATGTTATCCCTCATAATATAATCAAACGTATGATTTAAGGGAAATCGAGAATTGTCATGAAGAAAAAATATAAAGCGTATCTGTTGATTATAGTTGGTCTGTTTCTGATAATTTATTATGCTGCCCTGCCCGAATATGCGACCTATATGGACGCTAATATGAATAAAACCACCAATCCTCCGCCCTATTCGGTGAATGACCGTGCGCAAAAACTCCATGACAGTCTGATTGTTGCTGACCTTCATGCAGATTTCCTGTTGTGGAATCGCGACCTTTTGGAAAGGCATGATTATGGACTGGTTGATCTGCCCCGCATGCAGGAAGGTAACCTGTCCCTTCAGGCCTTTACCATCGTCAGCAAAGTACCCAATGGCTTAAACATCCACAAAAATACCGCCGACAGCGATCAAATTACCCTGCTGGCACTGGCCGAACATTGGCCCTTTAAAAGTCTAACTAGCCTGAAAGAACGAGCCTTGTATCAGGCACAAAAGCTCCATGATTATGCCAAAAGATCAAACGGGCAGTTTGTCATCATCAAGACCAAAGACGATCTGACGTCCTTTGTCGCCGCGCGACACAATGGCAAAAAGCTGACCGCCGGATTCCTTGGGATAGAAGGGGCACAGGTATTGGAAGGCGACCTTGCCAATGTGAAGGTAATGTATGACGCCGGATTCCGCATGATGTCCGCCACCCATTTCTTCGATACTGAACTTGGCGGTTCTGCCCACGGGGTTAGCCTCGGCGGACTGACCGATTTTGGCCGCGCGGTTTTTGAGGACATGCAACAGCGGGGTATGTTGATTGATATTGCCCATGCCTCTCCGGCTCTGATTGATGATATTCTGGCCTTTACCTCCACACCTATTGTCTCATCACATACCGGCGTTCGTGGCACATGCGATAACCAGCGCAACCTGAGCGATGACCATCTGAGGGGGGTTGCCCGGACCGGCGGCGTGATCGGGATTGGTTTCTGGGATGTGGCGGTCTGTGAATTCAGCCCCGAAGCCATTGTCAAAGCCATCAAATATACGGCGGACCTTGTGGGTGTCGATCATGTGGCACTGGGATCTGATTTTGACGGTGCCGTTAAATCCCCCTTTGATGCCAGCGGCATGGCCCAAATTACGGAAGAACTGCTGAAACAAGGTTTTTCCGAAGCGGATATTCGTAAAATCATGGGGGAGAATACCCTAAGGGTACTTGGGGAAATATTGCCGGATTAAGGCAAGTTTAATCCAGAGATTTAATCAGATTGACAAGGCTGTTATCCGCCCTGTCCCGGTCAATATCCATCTGCCTCAAATTATATTTTAGCCAGAACTGGCCGTAATATGAATAGGCACATTTGCTCGGGTCTTTTGATTTGCAACCCTGCTTTATTTCCTGCATCGGATTAATTACGACTGAGGCAACATCATAATATATCCGTTTATCCCGATAGTCTTTCAGATGTAATAAATTATCAGGATCATCGGTTTTCCGAATTTTCATACGTAATCTTGCCCCAATATTGTTATTTACCGCGTAACCATATTTCTTTAAGGCCTCACTATCCTCATAACCGGACAGGAACCGGTCATTCAGCATATTTTTCCAGTTGAAATTCAGATTATGCTGTTTAAAAAGGCGCTGGGTTTCTGAATCCTCATCAGACTGGGCCGGCTTGGGCGTGCGCAGTCTGGGCCGAACAATAACCCGGAGCGGTTTTCGCTTTACACCGTCATCAGAGACTTCCGCGAAGGACTTACCTACAGGACTGACAAACACAAGCCCCAACAAGCATGCCATCACCTTATTCATAGAAAAATCTTGTCATAGTCAATATTTTCCATTGGTAATCAATATTTATAATTATTGTAATTCATATATTAATTATTGTAAAACAGTAATTAATAGCTATTGGCCATTTTTATATTTAAACTTGGCAAGAAAATCAGAAAAATAAAAGATCTTTAACTTTCTCCCCCTATATATTACGCTTACCCTGCGCTATGCTGTCAAAGGTGAAAGTACTGATTATCCTATGAGATCGAACGTCTTAACTATTCTTATGTTGCTGACCGGAATTATTTTTCCGATACACGGCGCCACTGCCAGCGTTATCAAGCCAACAGGCGACCTTAAAGATAATTATAAATTGCATCATAGAGTCATTATTTACAACGACTTATCAAGCTATCGGGACTCTGGAAAGGCATCTCAAAATACCAGCGGAACACTGATTAGCCAGTTATATTCTGCCGATGATTTTTCCGGTAATAATAACGATAAAACCAAAATAATGAAGGATATAGAAAATCCCCAACTGACACAATTCTCCATTAAGCCTTTGAATATGATAACAGGTTATTCCCTGAGCCAGCAGAAACAAGACGAACTTATCAATGGAAATAAAAAAGTAAATAACCATAAAGACACAACTGTTGGTTCTTTTCTGAACGCCTTTAAAGACGACCCAATACTTCAAACCATATATTTTACATCTAAAGACCTGGCATTCGGCTATAAAAAAACGATAGCAAATTCTTTACAATTAGATTTCGATATGGATGCAGAGGATTATAAAAATCAAGAGAACTTGTGGAAAAAAAATGCGCTGCGTATGGACCGGGAACTTACAGATGAGGAAAATAAAAAGATAGAACAAGAGGCCAGAAATATCTTCACACTTATCGTAGATTCATACAAGAACATACTTTATGTGGTTCTGGTTATATTCATCGCTCTGTATATATCGTTTCGCTATTTCCTGATCAAATATATTTAGGGCCAAGACCCTCGTGCCAGAATCTGTCCTATTTTCCCTGCCCGGCTATAAAAGATAAATCCGCATTCAACAGTTTTCCTGTCATGGCACCGTACCAGTCAAGGCCTGCCCTCAATTTAACATTCTCCCCAAGGACGATCATAGCAGGTGCCGCCAAATTCGCTTTTTTGACATCCTCTGCGGCCTGAGCCAATGTTGTTTCCAACACCCTTTGTTCCGTTGTCGTCGCCTTGCTGATAATGGCGACAGCTTCATCTGGCCGGCGTCCGGACTTCAGAAATTGCTGACACATCAGGTCAACCCGGCTCAAGGCCATATATACCACAATCACCGGAGAGGATTTAGCCAGCGCATCCCAGTCAATATCTTTTGACAGCCCCCCGTCCTCACCGTGACCAGTCAGAAAGGTCACCGCCGAATTGGTATGACGGTCCGTTACCGGAATCCCCGCATAGGCCAGCCCACCAATTCCTGCGGTGATACCCGGAATCACCCGGAAAGGGATATTTGCTTCCACCAGATGGCGTGCCTCTTCCCCGCCCCGGCCAAAAACAAACGGGTCGCCGCCTTTAAGCCTTAACACCTTTTTACCCGTTCTGGCCAATTCAACCAGCCGGTCCGATATATCTGCCTGTTTCAAAGAAGGCCTGCCGCCCCTCTTTCCGGCAAATTCCAGCTGCGCATCCTCGCCCGCCAAATCAAGTATTTCAGAATTAACCAGCGCATCATAAACAACAACATCTGCCTGTTGCAGGCCCCTCAATGTCAAGAGTGACAACAGCCCCGGATCCCCCGGCCCCGCCCCGGCCAGCCAAACCCATCCAGCCTCTATTCGAGGTAATTTTTCCAATATATTTTCTATGGTCATATTTTCACCCTGAATCTATCCTATTCATTCCCATATATTTTATTAATGTAATATTCAGGAAACACCAGCTAAACTCTTGCATACGTGCATATATTCCTATGAAATTTACGTTTCATTAACCCTGAATATTATCACCATTTTAATAGCTTGGAAGTTAATAATAGAAGTGATAAAAAACAATTACCAAAATATATTTGGTGCAGGAACAGAGTGAATGGAATTCAAGTATAAATTATTGGCCGTGGCAAGCACAATTGCCCTGAGTACATGGGTATATAACGACCTGATCAATAACGATGATATTGAGAATGCCCTGCAGGATCAAATTGACCTTCTGACCATAGATGAAAACATGGCTCTGGATGACAATATGATGGCCTATTCATCCACTATGATTATCTCAGATCCAAAGAATACCCCTGTACAGACGACATCTGCCAATAATAAAATAGCGGCCCTCGTACCTCAGGGCGCGATATTCTCACCGCAGAACAAGAAAAAACCATATGCTCCGGATGTAGTTCCCAAAAGAGTAGAGCCTGTCACCTTGGAAGAGGCTATCGATGCCGCCCTTGATGATTCTGAAGAATCTCTGATTATCCTGCAAAAATATTTTGACAGTTCTGCCGGACAATCAGACAAAATAACCGAACTTGCCTCAGGCGTTTTGAAGGGAATCGGCGAATCCTCCCTTATTGGCAACAGCCATGACCTTCAAGAATCAGCGGCGCGGGTGATTGATGCGGCGGCCCGTGCGGCTACCTCCGCCTATAGCATGCCTTTCTCCGCCATTTCGGAATTCGGATTGAGCTTTGGTGATATTGGCTGGGATTTTGGCCCGGCCAAAAAAATTCCCCATCGCGGTTTTATCCGCATTACGCCGGAGAGTGCCAATATTGAAGGCGAAAATCTTTTGGCTCTGGAAACATCAAAAGAGAACACCTTCTTTCAGGACGGAATCCTGAATGTAAAAGCGTTCGGTATCCCCGATGTGGAAAAGGCACATTACCGCCTCTATGTTTTCACCGCCCCCTTACCCTCAGGTATGAAAATATCCCATCCATTCGGGGATATATTTGGCGTGAATGGCAATCAAATTCGGGTGATAGATACGGCGGAAACAGGCAATAGCCAATGGGCCAAACTCTCCACCAACGGGGTTAGCCTAATCGGTGAGAGCGCCCATGAAATGGACCAACTGGCCTCCAACACTACCCCGGTCAATATGGGCTTTAAGGCCAGTGGTGACGTCAATGGCTGGTTATTAACCACATTAATCAAGAGCAACGGCGAACCCATAAACATGCGCTTTGAAAGCGATGGCACGTCGGAAACCTATATTGTCGGTGTTGTGTTATCCCGTACAGACCTTAGTGATATGGAAGAAAGGCTGAATGAACAGCTGTTGGCCATGCTGCAAAACCTCGCTCCCGGCGGCGTTGGGGATGCGGGCCGGACATTCAATAACGATTTTTCAGCCAATATATTCAACCAACTTTTCGCCAAACCAAATACCAGATCAGCGCCCAGCTCCAACGCCCAAGCCGTAGATGGATTTGGTAGCAGGATTACTCTTCCTTCGGTGCCGGGTAACGGCGGTGGTGGTAACGGCGGTGGCGGAAACGGCGGTGGCGGTAACGGCGGCGGCGGTAACGGTGGCGGCGGAAACGGTGGCGGCGGAAACGGTGGCGGCGGAAACGGTGGCGGCGGTAACGGTGG
>JAADFR010000009.1 GCA_013152755.1 Alphaproteobacteria bacterium | reverse complement strand
TATTTTTTCAATGGGTTCAAGTGCCGCGCCATTTTTCGCCATCAAATCATGCACCGCCGCATCAGAATCAAAAACAGGAATATTCGCCCGTTCAAATATTTTTGCCGTTTCCGACTTTCCCATGCCAATGGACCCGGTCAAGCCAATGATTTTTGGTCTTTTATCGCTCATACCCCTAGTCCGGCTATCATATATTCCCGCAAGGCATGATCCACCTCTGGTCTTTGCCCGTACCAGATTTTAAAGGCGGGAACGGCCTGATAAAGCAACATGCCAAGTCCGTCAACGGTTATATTTCCATTTGCTTTCGCCGATTTAAGCAGATCTGTTTCCAATGGATTATAAACAATATCATAAACCACAGCAGACGACGACAATTCTGACAGGTCAATATCAAGCGGCAACTGGCCTGTCATACCCAAAACTGTTGTGTTAACCAGCAAGGATAGTCCGGATAAATTTTCTGATAAACCCTGCCAGTCACAAACCGTAATGGGCAGATCACCATATATTTCCGCCAGGTTTTCCGCCCGGCTTCTGGTGCGATTGACCAGTTTGATTTCCGGCACCCCCACATCCAACAGGCTCACCATTGCCGCCCGCGCCGCGCCGCCCGCGCCTATAATCATTGCCGGGCCTGCCGTTGCCGACCAGTTTGGCGCCATTTCTTTCAAATTAGTCAAAAAACCATAGCCATCCGTATTGGTGCCAGACAAACGCCCATCATGACAAGTTACCGTATTTACCGCCCCAATTTTCCGGGCGATATCATCCACATGATCCAGAAACGGCAAAATTATTTCTTTATGGGGAACCGTCAGGTTAAGCCCTGTGATATTTTTTTCCGCCAATGTCTTAATGAAAGACCCCAAATCTTCCGGCTTTACGGCGTAAGGGTCATATGTCCCATCAATATGGTATTTTTTCAACCAATAACCATGTAGCCTAGGCGACAGAGAGTGGCTGATTGGCCAGCCGACAACGCCGGCTTTTATGGGGGGGGTATTTATCATATGTCTAGAATATTCAATTTTCTCAATTTTTCCATCACATTCAGCAATGGCAGCCCGAGAATGGTAAAATAATCCCCGTTAATTTCGGAAAAAAGCTGTGGCCCCCGATCCTCCAGCAGATAACAGCCCACAGAATTCAAAATTTTATCGCCGGACTGGTCCAGATACTTATCCAGAAAGTCATCACTGAAATTCCGCATGGTCAGGCAGGGGCTATATGTTTCACAAATCAACAACGCATTCTGTCGAACAAGGGCATATGACGTATGGAGAATATGACTTTTCCCCCGAAAAAACTGTAAATGCGCTTTGGCCTCTGCCTTGTCTTTAGGTTTGTCAAAAAGTCTACCCTCACAAAATAATAATTGATCAGCCCCAAGAATAATATCATTCGGATGGTTTTTACTGACAAACACCGCTTTTTCCTGCGCCAGTTTTTCAGAAATTTTTTCCGGAGAGGAACCTACCTTTATCATATGGTTTTTTATAGCCGCCTCATCAATATTCGCCGCCTCAAACAGACAGGGAATACGAGCATTGCGTAACATTATCCGGCGGGACTTACTGGCGGACGCCAGAATAAGGTTGGGTTTGGTCGGATCAGCCACCGTCTTTTTTGGCCTTTTCATCATCAAATCTATATTTCAATTTCATTATGGCTCCGGCAGTTTCCTCGATAGATCGGCGGGTTACATTGATCACCGGCCAGCCCCGGCTGGAAATTAACCGTTGCGCTTGTTGGACTTCTTTTTTGATGGAATCTTCTTCCACATAAGTCGTTTCTTTGTTTTCTTTCAAAGATAACAAACGGTTGCGCCGTATTTGCACCAAACGATCCACACTATTGATCAGGCCAACAACAAATTTACCGTCCAGATTATCCATCTCTGCCGGCAAAGGCTGGTTCGGCACAATGGGCACATTGGCGGTTTTCATACCCTTGTTGGCCAGATAAATACAGGTCGGTGTTTTTGAAGTCCGGGATATACCAACCAGAATAATGTCGGCTTCTTTCAGGCCCTCCAGACATTGGCCGTCGTCGTGCATCAGCGTATATTGCATGGCATCGATTCGTTCAAAATACTCATCATTCATAATATGTTGAAGACCGGGCCGGGCGATACTTTTCTGACCCAGATGGTGGCCCAGTTCCCGGATAATACTGTGCAACACAGAAATATACGGCCAGTTTTTTTCATCACAGGCCTTGATTAAAACATCTTCAATATCCTGATTTACCAATGTGAACATAACAATACCCGGCTTTTCCTCAAATTCCGGAATCAACCGTTCCATATGACGGGCTGTTCTGATCATAGGCCAATAATGCTTTATGGTTTTTATATCCGGAAACTGGGCCAGTGCAGCCTTGGCCACCTGCTCCAAAGTATCCCCGGTGGCGTCCGACACCAGATGAAGATGAACTTCTTTCATATATCTCTGCTCTTTTCTTAATTATGGGGATAAGTGGGCTTTTTTGACAAAAACCACCATTCCCTGCACCCTATTCTTTTTCTATCATGGTCTTTATGCTCTTGGGTATAATATTTTTTTACCCCTGTGAGAATCGATAAGTTTATTTTGTCTGTTTTGTATAAGGAAGGTTATCCCCACAACTCCCATATTAAAAGCATCATCTTTCTGGTCTTATCCATAGACTTATGCCAATAAAACCGCTATGTGATGAAAAATCATTGCCTGCGATATTTTGTTTATTGTTTTGAGGATAACTTTTAATCCCCCGGATTCACAGGCATCCACTACAACTACATCTTTTTATTTATATATAAATAATATAGATGTTCTCTATCCAGTGTATAACTTTGGCCTATAGTTTATGACAAATAACAAACTCTTCATTCAGGTTCTTCAAAGCAAGCAGACAGATAGAATCCCTTTCTGGTATATGAGACAGGCAGGACGGTATTTGCCAGAATATATGGAGCGTCGTAAAGTTGCCGGGTCTTTTCTGGATTTATGCTATTCACCGGATTTTGCCGTAGAAGTAACCCTTCAACCACTCACGCGCTATCATATGGATGCCGCCATTTTGTTTTCAGATATTCTGGTCGTCCCTCACGCTTTGGGTCAGCATCTAGAATTCAGGCAAGGGGAAGGCCCGGTTCTAACGCCAGTGGATGAGGAAAAGAAAATAGACAGGCTTAGCATGGATAAATTTCATGCGCATCTGGCGCCTGTATATGAAACGGTTAGCAGATTACATCGGGAAATACCGAATACCACAGCTTTAATTGGTTTTGCTGGTGCGCCCTGGACGGTGGCAACCTATATGGTGGGGGGACATGGATCCCCTGATCAGGCGGCAACGCGGTTGATGGCCTTTCAGCAGGAAGAAGTTTTTCAGAAATTAATTGATTTGCTAATCACGGCCACCTCAGAATATTTAATCCGGCAAATTGAGCAGGGCGCGGAAGTGATCCAGTTATTTGATACCTGGGCCGGGAATTTGCCTGATGATCAATTTTATAAATGGGCCGTTTTGCCGGTTAAAAAAATTATCCGGAATATTCGGGCTAAATATGCAGATATTCCCATCATTGGTTTCCCGCGCGGTGCGGGTTGCCGCTATCCGGATTATATCCGTGAAACGGGCGTTACCGCCGTTTCCATTGATACGACCATGCCGCTGGATTGGGTGCGGGATCATATTCAGCCTTTATGTCCGGTGCAGGGTAATTTGGACCCTTTGCTGTTGGTTTCAGGCGGAGAGAAGATGGAAATGCGGGTTCACGAAATTTTGACCAAATTGGGTGATGGTCCGTTTATCTTTAATCTGGGTCATGGTATTGTGCCACAAACGCCGCCGGAAAATGTGGCGCGGGTTTCAGAAATCATCAGGGACTATCAAAAGAAATAATGTCAGCCCATCCGGAAAAGAAAGAAAAGATCGCGGTGGTCCTCTTTAATATGGGCGGGCCGGATTCACTAAAAGCGGTGAAGCCTTTTCTGTTTAATTTATTTTATGACCCGGCGATTATTGCCTTGAAAAACCCTTTGCGTTGGTTGGTGGCAAAAAGTATATCCGGAAAAAGAGGGCCTATCGCGCGGGAAATCTATCAGAAAATTGGCGGCAAGTCCCCCATTCTGGAGCAAACCAGAGATCAGGCAAAGGCACTGGAACAGAAATTAAATCAGGATGAAAATTCAGAATATCGTTGTTTTATCGCTATGCGCTATTGGCATCCCTTTGCGCGTGAAACCGTAAAGCAGGTTCAGGCATATGAGCCGGACCGCATTGTTCTATTGCCGCTTTACCCCCATTATTCGATCACGACGGTGGGGTCATCCTTGATTAATTGGGATAAAACCGCCCGGGCCATGGGCCTTGATATACCTTACCGGGCCATTCGGGAGTATCCGGAGGTTGAGGGTTATCTGGCGGCGCATACAGATTTAATCGAAAAGGCCCGGAGTGAGTTAACCGATCCGGATAATTTCCGGATTTTATATTCGGCTCATGGGTTGCCCGAAAAAATTATTGAGGCCGGGGATCCCTACCGCGATCAGGTGGAACAGAATTGCCGGGCCTTACAGGAAAGGCTGGGTCATCCGGATCATGTGGTCTGTTATCAAAGCCGTTCCGGGCCGCTCAAATGGATAGAACCCTATACAGAGGATGAGATCAAGCGGGCCGGGGCGGATCAGAAATCAGTTATTATTGTGCCGATTGCCTTTGTATCCGAACATTCTGAAACTTTGGTGGAGCTGGATATGGAGTATCGGGAACTGGCGGCAGAATCCGGGGTTAAAGATTATATCAGGGTGGCGGCCATTGGCTGTCATGACAGCTTTATTACGGCATTGAGTAAATTGACCAAAGAGGCATTTCAGTGAGTGCTTTTTTTCATGAAAATTACCTTTGGTTCCTGAGCTTGCATATCATATCTGTGATCAGTTGGATGGCGGGCATGTTTTATATGCCGCGTTTGTTCGTTTATCATTGCCGCCTGGAGGTGGGGACAGAAGCTTATGAAATGTTCATGGAGATGGAGCGAAAGCTGATCCGGATTATCATAAATCCGGCGATGGTTTTTGCCTGGATATTTGGATTATCTCTGGCTTTTAGTCAGGATTTGTGGGGCGATCACTGGTTTCAGGTAAAATTCTTCATCGTGACGATCATGAGTGGCTTTCACGGGTTTTTATCCCGTTGGCGGCGACAGTTTGCTCGGGGGGAGAATTGCCATAGCGAGCGGTTTTATCGAATAGTGAATGAAATTCCAACGTTGCTGATGTTTGCTATTGTGTTTCTTGTTATCCTAAAACCTTTTTAAACCTTGACATAAGGAATTAGGGAAATTAGAAAACAGTCTTTCTTTAAGAGATTTTTTACGTTATCATGCTCTCATAGAATCATTCGAATATAAATCTCATTTTATTTTCATAATCATCATGTAATCTTTTGCAGTATCTCTGCCTTTTCTCAATCTAACAATCCGATTTGGATATATCATATGAATCTTCTGGAACTTAAAAAGAAAGCCCCCAGCGACCTTTTGCTTTTTGCTGAAGAGCTAAATGTGGAAAACGCCAGCAATATGCGCAAACAGGACATTATGTTTGCCGTTCTGAAAGTATTGGCGGAAAAAGGCGAAGAAATAATCGGCGTAGGCACTATTGAGGTTCTACAGGACGGCTTTGGTTTTTTGCGCTCGCCGGAGGCAAACTATCTGCCGGGGCCTGATGATATTTATGTGAGTCCCAGCCAAATCAGGCGTTTTGGCCTGCGCACCGGGGATACGGTTGAAGGGCAAATTCGGGGACCAAAAGAGGGCGAACGCTATTTTGCATTGCTTAAGGTTTCTCAGATTAATTTTGAAGATCCGGATGCCGGGCGACATAAGGTTCATTTTGACAGCCTGACCCCCCTGCATCCCGATGATAAATTCAAGTTGGACCGGGAAGCGCCAGGTGTGAAAGATAATTCCGCCCGGGTGATTGATCTCGTGTCTCCCATTGGTAAGGGACAGCGGGCAGTTATTGTCGCCCCGCCGCGTACTGGTAAAACCGTATTGCTTCAGAATATTGCTCATGCCATCACCGAAAACCATCCGGATGTTTATCTGATCGTGCTGTTGATTGATGAACGGCCAGAGGAAGTGACTGACATGCGCCGTTCGGTGAATGGCGAGGTGATCAGCTCCACCTTTGATGAACCGGCCACCCGTCACGTACAGGTCGCGGAGATGGTCATACAGAAGGCCAAGCGGTTAGTGGAACACAAACGGGATGTGGTGATCCTGCTGGACAGCATTACCCGTCTGGCGCGGGCTTATAACACGGTGATCCCCAGTTCCGGCAAGGTTCTGACGGGCGGCGTGGATGCCAATGCCCTGCAAAAACCAAAAAGATTTTTCGGCGCGGCGCGGAATATTGAAGAAGGTGGATCATTATCCATCATTGCCACCGCCCTGATTGATACCGGCAGCCGTATGGATGAGGTTATCTTTGAAGAATTTAAAGGGACCGGTAATTCGGAAATCGTTCTGGATCGGAAAGTCAGCGACAGGCGTGTATTCCCGGCCATTGACATCATCAAATCCGGCACCCGTAAGGAAGAATTACTGCTTGATAAAAGTACCCTGGCCAAGATGTATATGCTGCGCCGGATATTGATGCCCATGGGATCTGTGGATGCCATGGAATTCCTGTTGGGTAAAATCAAGGAAACCAAGAATAACGACGAATTTTATGCTTCCATGAATAATTGATTTTATCGTCCTATACTTTCCGGCACAGCATGCTTATAGTTTCCGAAATAAAAATAATTTCGGGATAGGGTAATCATGTCACAAGGCCAAGGGTCAGATAATCATTCTTCAATAAAACAGGTATCTTTGGTGGAATCGCTGATTCCAGTGGTTTTTCTGATTTTCCTGTTGGGGCTGTCGGTTTTTCTGTACGGCGATAACGCCCAAGCTGGTGCCAGTCAGGTGTCGCTCTTGATCAGTGCCGGGGTGGCGTTGTTAATTGGTTGGAAAAACAATCATAACTGGGCTGATATTGAAAAAGCCATATCCCACGGTGTGGGGAATACGGTCAATGCCATATTGATTCTGTTGATGGTGGGATCATTGATCGGCAGCTGGATATTATCCGGCACCGTTCCGGCGATGATCTATTATGGTCTTCAGGTTATAAACCCCAGCTTTTTTTATGTGACGGCTTGCATACTTTGTGCGGCAACGGCGATTAGTATCGGCAGTAGCTGGTCCACGGCAGGGACCGTTGGGGTGGGGCTTATCGGGATTTCAGCGGGCCTTGGCATGTCACCGGAAATTACCGCAGGCGCGATCATATCCGGGGCTTATTTTGGCGATAAAATGTCGCCGCTGTCCGATACGACAAATTTAGCGCCTGCCGTGGCGGGGTCTGAGCTGTTCAGTCATATCCGTCATATGATCTGGACAACCTTTCCGGCCATCACCATCGCGCTTATTCTCTATTTGATTATCGGCCTTATGGCAGAGAGGGCTGTGGGGGAGATTAATATTCAAAGCCGTTTGGATCTGCTGGACCAGAGTTTCAAAATCGGCCCCCATCTGTTGATTCCCATGGGAGTTGTTTTTTATATGGCTTATAAAAAGATGCCGGCCTTTCCCACTATTATGATTGGGGCTTTGGTTGGCGGCTTGTTTGCCGTTGTTTTTCAACAGGATGCCATAATGAGATTTGTTAAGGCAGACCATATTACGGTTTTGAATATGTTTGACGGGGTATGGCGATCTTTGTTCGGCGGATATATATCCGAAACCGGAAATGCTGAGTTGGACGGTCTGCTGTCACGGGGCGGGATGAATAGCATGCTGGGGACAATCTGGCTTGTTATCTGTGCCATTACCTTTGGGTCAGTCATTGAGAAATTGGGGATGCTTAAGCGGCTTGTTGATAGCATTATTCATCTGGCAACCTCAACCGGGTCGTTGATTTTAACCACGGCCCTGACGTGTATTGGGGTGAATATATTGGCGGCAGACCAATATATTTCCATTGTATTACCGGGGCGTATGTATCGATTGGAATATAAAAAACGGGGGTTAGCGGCGAAAAACCTGTCCCGGGTTCTGGAGGATACGGGAACCGTTACATCGGTCCTTATTCCTTGGAATACTTGCGGGGCATTTATGGCGGGAACGCTAGGTGTCGCCACGTTTGCCTACCTGCCCTATTGTTTTTTCAATATTCTAAGCCCGATGGTCTCGGTCTTATATGGCTATATGAATTTCAAGATTGAAAAAATAGAGGATGACGCACCCGTTACGGCGGAATGATTATGCTGTATGTTTTTCCAGCTCAAACAGATATTTCTTGGTGATCACCCCGTCACCGCCGGAATAGCCGGTGAGTTTTCCGTCTTTACCCATAACCCGGTGGCAGGGGATAATGATCGGAATGGGGTTAAGGCCGCAAGCGGTGCCCACAGCCCGGGGGTGGGAGCTTGCAATGGCAGCTATTTCACCATAAGTCATTGTTTCTCCATAAGAAATAGAAACCATGGCCTGCCAGACCTTTTTCTGAAATACTGTGCCATGTGGCTTTAACGGGCAGGTGAACTCAGGATTCAAACCGTCAAAATAAGCATCAACTTGTTGTTTTACTTCCCAAAGAAAGGCGGTTTTTTCGGATAGAGGCGACCAGCCCCAATCTAGCGATACGATTTTACCGTCTTCTTCACTCAGGGTCAGATCACCAACGGGGCTATGGAAAGACAATTGGCTCATTTATAATCCTGAATTTTGTCATAGGGATATTTTTAATATATGATATTCTGGAATGAGACAAATTAATTATGGAACCAGCCAAATGAAAGTCACCATTGATATTGATTGCACACCACAAGAAGCCAGAAGTTTTTTGGGCCTGCCGGATATAAAACCACTTCAGGATGCTTTTATGGCCAATATGCAGGAAAAAATGTCAAGCGGCCTATCCGGCGAAGATATGGAAAAAATGTTTGACCTGTGGATGGCGCCGGGTTTGAAACAGGCCGGGCAAAGCATGGAGGCGTTTCAGAATTTATTCTGGAATGCAGCAAAATCCAGCGATAAATAGATGGCCGACTTAACAGTATCAGAAACAATTTTTGCCCTGTCCAGCGGCAAGGGCCGGGCCGGGGTGTCGGTCATTCGCCTATCCGGGCTGGAAACGGGCCGGGCAATTCGGGCGCTGACCGGTAAAGATAAACGGCCTGTTCCACGTGAAACACATCTTTGCTGGTTTCGGGATCCGAAAACGGGCATTCGGTTAGATCAGGGGTTGTTGATTTATTTTGCCGCGCCAAATAGCTTTACTGGCGAAGATGTGGCAGAATTTCATATTCATGGTGGCCGGGCGGTCGTGTCCGGTTTTCTGGATGCCTTATCCAACATAGAGGGCTTGCGTAGCGCCTTGCCCGGAGAATTTACCCGGCGGGCCTTTGATAACGGCAAGATGGACCTGACCGCCGCAGAGGGGCTTGCGGACCTGATAAATTCAGAAACGGAGGCCCAGCGACGACAGGCTTTACGTCTTATGGACGGGCGGCTGGGCGACCTTTACGAAGAATGGCGCAAGGAGATTATCACGGCGCAGGCCTACCTTGAGCTGGACATAGATTTTTCTGATGAGGAAATACCGCAAGACGTTACCCTTAAAGTTCGGCCAATCATTGAGGGCCTTCTGGATAAAATCACTCGTCACCTTGGGGAGGGTATCAAGGGTGAACGCATCCGGGACGGTTTGCAGGTGGTTATTATGGGTGCACCCAATATCGGCAAATCCACCCTACTGAATTTTCTGTCCAAGAGAGATGTGGCCATTGTGTCCCATATTGCCGGCACCACCCGTGATTTGCTGGAGGTCCATCTGGACATTGCCGGTTTTCCGGTAACGGTGGTTGATACTGCCGGGATCAGGGAAAGTCAGGACGTCATCGAAGCCGAAGGCATCCGCCGGGCAGAACACCGGGCAAAGGACGCTGACATAAAAATCCTGATGGTTGATGCGCGGGATGGGCCGGAGATACCAGAGCGTCTGAAAAAACATATGGGTCAAAATGCTATAATCCTACTCAATAAAAGCGACCTTCTGCCCAAGGCTGATCAAATTATCATACAGGATGAATATGACTGTCTTGGGCCCTTTCCGGTATCGGTCAGCCAGGAAACGGGTATGGCCGCTTTTTTGGCCTGTCTGACAGATACTGCCGAAAGCTATATGGAACTAACCGA